>NZ_JAOECR010000057.1:0-27009 GCF_029836955.1 Stenotrophomonas sp. GD04054
ACCTATTCCGCGGTGGCCGTTTCGCCCTGCAGGCGCAGGGTGGCCATCACGCCCAGGCGCAGGCCGGGCAGGTCGCCGTCGGCCGGCAGCAGGATCGGCTGCTGGCGGATGCCGCCGAAGTGCTTGACCTGGAACAGCACATCCAGGCCGTGGCCGCTGCTGCCACCGCCACTGGCCGCCGGCGCTTCGGCGCGGCCGCCGGGATTGCGCCGGGCCGGCTGGAAACCCGGCGTGCTGCGCACCAGTTCCACCGTGTTGGCCGAGAAATCGCCAGCAATCAGGCTGGGCATGCCCTCGGCGGTGGCGCCGATCCAGGTCATCAGGTCGCTGGTCTGATGCTGGCGGGCGGTGGCCTCGTCCGGGTCCGGGCGCAGCCGTGCCACATAGATGTTGACCAGTGCCTCGCCCAGCTTCAGCCGCATCATGCCGGCGGCGCTGAAGGTGCCGGGTGGGTGCAGCAGGGTCACGCCATCCTCGCTGACCGGCAGCCGGGTCAGCATCGCGTTGCCATGCCGCAACGGCTGGCTGGGCGGATCGGCGGTAACGAAGTCGCAGCTGTAGCGCAGCCGGCTGGCCAGCCAGCAGGCCGGATTGCGGCCCTGCTGCTGCAGCACCTGCTGCACCGAGATCACGTCCGGCTGCAGGTCGGTCAGCAACTGTGCGACCTGCTCACGGCGCAACTTCCATTGCGCGTCATCGCGGCTGGGCAGTTCCAGCGCGGCCACGGTGAGTTGCCGGGGCTCGTTGTCACTGGCAGTGGCGGCCGTTGCCTGCGGCCGCGCCTGTGCCTGCAACGCCATCAGCAGCACCAGGCAACTGAGCAGGAGACGGGCGGGGGCGAGGGGGCGCATAACGATAAGTTTACGCTTTTGTCGTGCAGGTGCCGTGACTTCCGACACGGAGTGTCGCTGCCTGCCATGGATTGGCACCGTTGTCATGCAGCCCTGCAGCGTGCTTCGCAAGCCCTGCTTCCGGTAATCTTGCGCCTTTCGCTTTGCAGGATTGCCTTACAGGATGAGCCACGACGCAGTTGCCCCCATCGCCGGCCAGGGAAAGATGCCGCGCCAGATCCCGTACATCATCGGCAATGAGGCCTGCGAGCGGTTCAGTTTCTACGGGATGCGCAACATCCTGGTGCAGTTCCTGATCACCTCGCTGCTGCTGCAGGAAATCACTGCGGAAGGCCGTGCCGGTGAAGCCAAGGACATCATGCACAGCTTCATGATCGGCGTGTATTTCTTCCCGCTGCTCGGAGGCTGGCTGGCCGACAGGTTCTTCGGCAAGTACCACACCATTCTCTGGTTCAGCCTGGTCTACTGTGCCGGCCACCTGTGCCTGGCGCTGTTCGAGAACAGCCGCGAGGGCTTCTTCCTCGGCCTGGGCCTGATCGCGCTCGGTGCCGGTGGCATCAAGCCGCTGGTGGCCTCGTTCATGGGCGACCAGTTCGACCAGAGCAACAAGCACCTGGCCAAGATCGTCTTCGACGCCTTCTACTGGATCATCAACTTCGGCTCGCTGTTCGCCTCGCTGCTGATCCCGCTGGTGCTGAAGAACTGGGGCCCGCAGTGGGCGTTCGGCATCCCGGGCATCCTGATGTTCATCGCCACCTTCGTGTTCTGGCTGGGCCGCAAGCGCTACGTGCTGGTGCCGCTGCCGCCGAAGGATCCGCATTCGTTCGCCAACGTGGTGCGTACCGCACTGACCACGCGCGTGGCCGGCCAGGGCCGTCCGGGCCTGGTGATCGCCGTGCTCGGCCTGGTGCTGGCAGTGGCCTCGTTCGGCCTGGTTGGCTCGCTGGGCATCGTGATCTGCCTGTGCCTGGCGCTGGTATCGATCCTGGCCGGTATCGGCGGTGGCACCTGGCTGCAGCTCGATCGCGCCCGTGGCCAGCATCCGGCCGAAGCCGTGGAAGGCGTGCGCTCGGTGCTGCGGGTGCTGGTGATCTTCGCGCTGACCACGCCGTTTTTCTCGCTGTTCGACCAGAAGGCCTCGACCTGGGTCCTGCAGGGCCAGCAGATGCAGATGCCGAGCTGGTTCACCGCCTCGCAGATGCAGGCACTGAACCCGCTGCTGGTGATGATCCTGATTCCGTTCAACAACCTGGTGCTGTACCCGGCCCTGCGCCGCTTCGGCTTCGAGCCGACCGCGCTGCGCCGCATGACCGCAGGCATCGCCTTCAGCGGTCTGGCCTGGATCGTGGTCGGCGGCATCCAGGTGGTGATGGACGGGGGCAACGCCATGTCGATCTTCTGGCAGATGCTGCCGTACGCGCTGCTGACCTTCGGTGAGGTGCTGGTCTCGGCCACCGGCCTGGAGTTCGCTTACAGCCAGGCGCCGCAGGCGATGAAGGGCGTGGTGATGAGCTTCTGGAACCTGACCACCACCATCGGCAACCTGTGGGTGCTGCTGTCCAACGCGGCGGTGCGCAACGATGCGGTGACCCACAAGATCGCCAGTACGGGCCTGAGCGAGGCGGCGTTCCTGATGTTCTTCTTCGCCGGTTTCGCCTTCGTCGCGGCGTTGGCCTTCGGTTGGTACGCGAAACGCTATCGTATGGTCGACAACTACCGTAGCGCCTGAGCCTGACATGACCCCCGTCAATCTGCTGTTGATCGCCATCACCGCCATCCTGTCGTGGATGGCGTTCAACAACCGCAAGCTGGCCGACCGCCTGATCCTGTGGCCGCCGGCCATCGACCGTCACCGCCAGTACGACCGGCTGGTGACCTATGGCTTCATCCACGCCGACTGGTCGCACCTGATCTTCAACATGATCACCCTGTTCTTCTTCGGGGGATTCATCGAGAGCGTGATGGTGCAGCTGACCGGCAGCTACCTGACCTACCCGGCGTTCTACATCGGTGCGCTGCTGGTCTCGATCCTGCCCAGCTACCTGAAGAACCAGAAGAACCCGAACTACCTCAGCCTGGGTGCGTCCGGTGCGGTGTCGGCGGTGCTGTTCGCCTTCATCCTGATCAAGCCGTGGTCGATCATCCTGGTGTTCTTCATCCCGGCGCCGGCCATCGTCTACGCCGCGTTCTACGTCGGCTACAGCATCTGGATGGACAAGCGCGGCGGTGACCGCATCAACCACAGCGCGCACCTGGCGGGCGCGGCGTTCGGCGTGATCTTCATGCTGGCCATGCAGCCGAGCATCTTCACTCACTTCCTGCGCGAACTTTCCAACCCGACCTTCCGCCTCGGCGGCGGTTGAAGACGGGAGCGGGGCGGATCGGCAGCGATCCGCCCCCGCTGTTTCAGAGCGTGGGCTGCTGACCGTAGGTATCCAGCAGGCGGGCGAACACTTCTTCGCCGATGCGCTGGAAATCCTGGTCCTGGGTCTGCCCCTCCACGGCCAGTTGCAGCAGGCCCTCCAGCAGGGCGCGGTCGGTATCTGAATGGGAATCGCTGGGGTGCATCGGAGCCTCCGCGGTGGTGCGCATGATCAACGGTCGCAAGGGCCGTGCCAGCCCGGCCGTACCCCTCCACAGGCGATAGCGGCCGCCTGTGCTCCAGCTTGAGGGTCGCAAACTGACGTGAATGGAACGGACTTGCCCCTGTTCAGGCTTCACGCGATCATGGCGCCCGGCTGCGCACCATCCACGCAGTCGCCGCAGGAGACAGTTCCATGGCTTCGGTCACGCCCCCCGGTCTGGCCTACGAGGTCGAACACGACCTGGCCAACCATCGCTTCACCGCCCGTGTGCGCGGACAGCTGGCGGTGCTGGACTACCAGATCAAACGCAGGCGCATGGTCATCACGCATACCGAGGTGCCCGAGCCGATTGCCGGCCGAGGCATCGCCGGTGAGCTGACCCGTGTGGCGCTGCGTTTTGCCCGTGAGCAGAAGTACAAGGTGGTGCCGGCGTGTTCCTACGCCGAGGCCTTCCTGCAGCGGCATGAGGAGTACCACGACCTGCTCGTTGGCTGAATGCCAGCGGGCCACGCTTCAGCCATGGCAGGCGATGATGTACAAACATGAACAGGGGATCCCGATGAAGATTGGAAACAACCGGCCATTGCACGGCAGCGTGTTGGCCGGCGTGGTGGGCGTGCTGTTGCTGGCCGGTTGCCAGCGTGAAAGCGAGCCGGCACCGGCGACCGACGCGGCGCCCGCCGCCGAAGCCACCGCCGCAGGCGAAACGCCGGTCACGGAAGCGCCGCTGGACCTGCGCGACGTGATCGAGAACAACGAACGCGAAGTGGTGGGTATCAGCTACCCGGCCGGCATCGACCGCTACCCGGGCCTGGCCCGCGCGCTGCAGAGCTATGCGACGAGTGCGCGCAGTGACCTGCAACAGGCGCTGGACGGGCTGGGCAATGACAAGCCGACCATGCCGTACGAGCTGTCGCTGAGCTTCGAGAAGCTGCTGGAAACCCCGCAGCTGGTGGTGGTCAGTGCCGATGGCAGCCGCTACACCGGTGGCGCCCATGGCGAACCGCTGGTGGCCCGATTCGTGTGGCTGCCGCAGCATCAGCAGATGCTCAGCGCCGAAAAGCTGGTGGCCGATGCCAAGGGCTGGAAGGCGATCAGCGATTTCGTCGCTGACCAGCTGCGTGAACGCGTGGCCACCCGCCTCAGCGGTGAGGACATGGATCCGGCCCAGCTGCAGGAATCGCTGCGCAACGCATCGCGCATGATTGCCGACGGCACCGGCCCGCAGGCCGACAATTTCAGCCAGTTCCAGCCGCTGACCGACGACAAGGGGCAGATCACCGCGCTGCGCTTTGTTTTCCCGCCGTACCAGGTGGGTCCATACTCGGACGGCACCCAGACCGCCGATGTACCGGCGGCGGTGCTGTTGCCGCACGTGGCCAAGGACTACGTGGAGCTGTTCGCACGCGGTTGACCGCAGTCGAGGAGGTGGCGTGGATACAGGGTTGCAGGAGCGGGTCGCCGGCCTGCTGCAGGAAGCCGGGGTCCGCATCGGCGGTACCCAGCCACAGGATATCCAGGTTCATGACCCGCGCTTCTTCGCGCGGGTCATGGCGCACGGCTCGCTTGGCCTCGGCGAGAGCTACATGGACGGTTGGTGGGATGCCAACGTCCTGGACGACTTCCTTGTCCACCTGATGCAGGCGCACCTGGACGAACGGGTGCATGGTTGGCGCGAAGTGGCCGATGCACTGAAGGCGCGCCTGTTCAACCTGCAGGTGGGGCAGGGCAGCTACGAGGTGGGCCGCCGCCACTACGACCTCGGCAATGATCTCTACCAGGCCATGCTGGGCCAGCGCCTGGTCTATAGCTGTGGCTACTGGCGCAATGCCGGCGATCTCGACGCCGCGCAGGAAGCCAAGCTTGACCTGGTCTGCCGCAAGCTGGGCCTGCGCCCGGGGCAGCGTGTGCTGGACATCGGCTGTGGCTGGGGCGAAGCCCTGAAGTTCGCCGCCGAGCGCTACGGTGTCAGTGGCGTCGGCGTGACCATTTCGCAGGAGCAGGCCGAGTTCGCGCGCGAACTGTGCGCCGGCCTGCCGATCGAGATCCGCCTGCAGGACTACCGCGAACTGCACGAACCGTTCGATGCGATCTTCTCGATCGGCATGTTCGAGCACGTCGGCGACAAGAACTACGCCAGCTTCTTCGAGGTGGCCAGGCGTTGCCTGTCACCGCGCGGCCTGCTGCTGCTGCACAGCATCGGCACCAACATCTCGCGGCATCGTACCGACCCGTGGATCGCGCGCTACATCTTTCCCAACTCGATGCTGCCATCGGCGGTGCAGATCACCAAGGCGTTCGAGGGCCGCTTCGTGCTGGAGGACTGGCACAACTTCGGCACCGATTACGATCTGACCCTGCAGGCCTGGCGACGCAACGTGGAAGCAGCGTGGCCGCGGCTGGATGCACGTTATGACGAGCACTTCCGGCGCATGTGGCGCTTCTACCTGGCCGGGTCGATGGCCACCTTCCGTTGCCGGCACGCGCAGCTGTGGCAGCTGGTGCTGTCGCCGGAAGGCGTGCCGGGTGGGTACGTGGCGCCACGTTGAGGCTGCACTTCTGCCCTGCGCGATCGATGGTGCAGATCGTGGAAGAAGCGACATCGCTTGACGTCATGCGCGAGCGTTGTCGGCGCTGTGCCTGGCTGGGGTGACGTGGGCGCTAGACTTGTCGACCAGCGGCATCACCGCTTCACTGAAGGCATCGCAGCATGGGTTGGGACATCACCTATCATCCGATTGCGGAATCCGAGATCCGTGACATTTATTTCCGTGCGCTTAAGGATGGCGCGCTGGTCGCCGAGCTGCAGCAGCGGTTCCAGATCGAGCCGTTCTACATGGAGCAGCTGCAGGAGCGCATCGAGGAGGCTCGCTCGATCAGCGCAGAAGTGCCTTTCGAGAAGGGGCACGCTTTGTACCTGGCGATCGTGGCCGGCCACCTTCGGCGGTATCACTATCTCCGCGGGAGCGCCCTTTCGTTTTTCATCGACGATCCGGTGGTCGCCCGCTATTTCGCGGACTGGCGGCAACTGGTGCCGTTGCAGTGGGCGGATGCTGCCGCCGGCAACCATCTACGTGAAAACTATGGTGGTGGCGTGTTCATCACGCATGCCCGGCTGAAGCAGTTACGCGCTGATCATGCAGTGGACAGCGCACTGGCTGCGCGCCTGGAGGAGCTGTTCTCCGATGGACGCCTGGTTGTTTTCTGGCGTGTTGTCGATGACGCGATCGCCAGCGGATGCGGATTGCTGGAGGCCAGCGAGGTGGTCGAGCCGAACCCGATGGATCTCAATGCATCGACCAGCTTGAGCAATCTGCTGAACTGCGCGCCGGATGGCGCGATGCTGTATGCGGAGGCCGCGGCGGCACAGCTGGCGGAGTTCGTGGCAGCGCACCCGGATATCGCATCGACTGCCGCTGCCACGCCCGGTACGCCGAAAGGGCGGTGGTGGGAGCGACTGTTTCGGCGGTGACCGGAGAGCATCCACGCATGGCGTGGATCTATTGGTGGGTGCCGATCGTTGGTCGGCACGATCCATTCGCGCCACGAACCCCGGCATCATCGATCCACACATGACGCAATCCAGTAGATCCACGCCATGCGTGGATGCCCCAACAAAAAACCGCCCGGTCTCCCGGGCGGTTTTCGTTTCAGGCTACCGCGCGGGCGATCAGTTGCCGGCGCCGGTCAGGCCACGCTTTTCCAGCAGCGGTTCGATCTGCGGCTCGTGGCCGGCGAAATCGCGGAACAGCTGCATCGCGTCCACGCTGCCACCCTTGGACAGCAGGGTGGCGCGGAAGTGGTCGCCGTTCTTGCGGCTCAGGCCGCCGTTGTCCTTGAACCACTTCTGGGTGTTGGCGTCGAGCACTTCCGACCAGATGTAGGCGTAGTAGCCGGCCGAGTAGCCGCCCATGATGTGGCTGAAGTACGGGGTCTTGTAGCGCGGCGGAACCGGCGCGTAGTAGATGCCGTCCTTCTCCAGCGCGACGCGCTCGAAGGCCATCACGTCCTTGGCGGCTGGCACCTGGTCGGCGCCGATCTGGTGCCAGCGCTGATCAAGCATGGCCGCGCCCAGGTACTCGGTGGTGGCGAAGCCCTGGTTGAACTTGGCCGCTGCCAGCACCTTGTCCAGCAGTGCCTGCGGCATCGCCGAACCATTCTGGTAGTGCTTGGCGTAGTTCTTCAGGATGACCGGGTTGTCCGACCACATTTCGTTGACCTGCGAGGGGAACTCGACGAAGTCACGCGGCACCGAGGTGCCCGAGAAGTACGGGTACTTCACGTTGGAGAACATGCCGTGCAGGGCGTGGCCGAACTCGTGGAAGGTGGTGTTCACCTCGTCCCAGGTCAGCAGGGTCGGCTGGCCGGCCGGCGGCTTCGGGATGTTCAGATGGTTGGCGACCACCGGCTTGAAGCCGGTCAGCTTGGACTGCGAGACGTAGGAGTTCATCCACGCACCGCCGCGCTTGGAGGCGCGTGCATACGGGTCGAAGATGAAGATCGCCAGCTGGCTGCCGTCAGCGTCGAACACGTCGTAGACGGTGACGTCATCGTGGTAGACCGGCAGGTCGGTGCGCTGCTTGAAGGTCAGGCCGAATTCCTGGCCGGCGGCGTAGAACACGCCGTTCTCCAGCACGTTCTTCATCTCGAAGTACGGCTTCAGCTGCGACTCGTCGAAGTTGTACTTGGCCTGGCGCACCTTCTCGCTGTAGAAGGCCCAGTCCCACGGTTCCAGCTGGAAGGTCGGCTTGCGCGCGGCCTTCTGTTCCTTGTCGATCATCGCCTGCAGATCGGCGGCTTCGCGCTTGGCGTTGGCCACGGCGGCCGGAGCCAGCTTGCCCAGCATTGCGTTGACCGCTTCCGGGGTCTTGGCGGTCTGGTTGGTCAGGTTGTAGGCGGCGAAGTTCGGGAAGCCCATCAGCTTGGCCTTGTCGGCACGCAGCTGCATGATGCGCGAGACCAGCGCGGTGTTGTCGAACTCACCGCCGCGGCTGCCGCGCGTGGTCGAGGCTTCGTAGATCTTCTGGCGCAGGGCGCGGTTGGCCAGGTTGGTCAGCGGCGGCTGGCCGGTGGTGTTGAGCAGGGTGATCACGTACTTGCCTTCCAGGCCACGAGCCTTGGCGGCTTCGGCGGCGGCGGCGATCTGCTCCTTGGACAGGCCGTCCAGCTCCTTGACGTCGTCGACGGTGATCGCCGAAGCGTTCACTTCCGACTGCACGTTCTGGCTGAACTTGGTGCCCAGGTTGGCCAGCTCGGCGTTCATCTCCTTCAGCGTGGCCTTGTCAGCCTCGGACAGCTTGGCGCCGGCGCGCACGTAGTTGTCGTAGTACTTCTCGACCAGGCGCACGCCTTCGGCGTCCAGGCCCAGCTGGCTGCGGGAGTCATACAGCGCCTGGATGCGGGCGAACAGCTTGCCGTTCAGCGCGATCGCATCGCTGTGCGCGGCGAACTTCGCCGAGTAATCAGCCTGCAGCTTCTTGCGGGTGTCGTTGGTGTCGGCGCCTACCAGGCTGAAGAACACGGTGGTCGCACGGTCGAGGATGTCACCGCTCTTTTCCAGGGCGATGATGGTGTTGTCGAAGGTCGGCTTGGCCTTGTTGTTGGCGATCGCCTCCACTTCCTTCAGCTGCTGCGCCATGCCGGCGTCGAAGGCCGGGGCGAAGTCGCTGTCCTTGATCTTGTCGAACTGCGGGAAGTGCAGCGGCAGCGGGCTTTCGGCGAAGAACGGATTGGCCTGCTGGGCATGGGTGCTGGCAGCCGGGGTGGCGGCGCCGGCCGAGAAGGCGGGCAGGGCAAGGCCGAGGGACATGGCCACGGCAAGGGCAAGGCGAGTGGTCAAGGTAGGAACTCCGGTAAGGCAAACAAGGGCCCGAGGGTAACCCGGCCGGCGGCGCCCGCACTTGTGTCAAAAGGCATGTTGCCGGGGCCGGGCGCGGGTACCATGCATTCACCGCCCACGGCCCGCTGCCATGACCACTGCCTACGACTTCAGCTTCCGCGACCTCGACGGCCAGCCGCAGGCCCTGGCCCGGTACCAGGGGCACCCGATGCTGCTGGTCAATGTCGCCAGCCGCTGTGGCTTCACCCCGCAGTACACCGGGCTGGAACAGCTGTGGCAGGAGTATCGCGAGCGTGGCCTGGTGGTGATCGGGTTCCCATGCAACCAGTTCGGTGCACAGGAACCGGGCGACGCCGCGCAGATCCGCCAGTTCTGTTCGCTGGACTACCCGGTCAGCTTCCCGCTGTCGGAGAAGATCGAGGTCAACGGCGACGGGGCTGATCCGTTGTGGGCATGGTTGTCACGCGAAAAGCGCGGCCTGCTGGGTAGCGCCCGCATCAAGTGGAATTTCAGCAAGTTCCTGGTCGACCGCCAGGGGCAGGTGGTGTCGCGGCATGCGCCCACCACCAGGCCGGAGCAGCTGCGCGGCGAGATCGAAGCGCTGCTGTGAGATGAACCCGAAAAGGGGACGGAGGGGATTAAGTCGTTTGTGCACAAACGACTTAATCCCCTCCGTCCCCTTTTTTGCTTATTTCTCGACGAACGCGCGCTCGAACACGTAGTGGCCCGGCTGGCCGATACGCGGCGAGACCTGGAAGCCACGGGCATCGAGCACGCTGCGCAGGTCGGCCAGCATCTGCGGGCTGCCGCAGATCATCGCGCGGTCGTTCTCCGGGCTCAGCTCCGGCAGGCCGAGGGTGCGCTGCATCTCGCCGCTTTCCATCAGCTGGGTCAGGCGGCCCTGGTTGGCGAACGGCTCACGGGTGACGGCCGGGTAGTACAGCAGCTTGTCGCCGATCATCTCGCCCAGGAACTCATGCTCACGCAGTTCCTTCTCGAAGTAGTCGCGGTAGGCGAGGTCCTTTTCGTAGCGCACGCCGTGGCAGAGGATCACCTTCTCGAAGCGCTCGTAGGTTTCCGGGTCCTTGATGACCGACAGCCACGGCGCCATGCCGGTGCCGGTGCCCAGCAGATACAGGTTCTTGCCGGGGTGCAGATCGCTGATCAGCAGGGTGCCGGTGGGCTTCTTGCCGACCAGCACCTTGTCACCCGGTTTGATGTGCTGCAGGCGCGAGGTCAGCGGGCCGTCCTGCACCTTGATGCTGAAGAACTCAAGATGCTCTTCCCAGTTGGCGCTGGCGATGGAATACGCACGCAGCAGCGGCCGCGCCTCGGTTTCCAGGCCGATCATCACGAACTGGCCGTTCTCGAAGCGGAAGCCGCTGTCGCGGGTGAGGGTGAAGCTGAAGTAGGCATCGGTCCAATGACGGACCTCAAGCACCGTTTCGGCGCCAAAAGCGGAGGACATGGGCGTATCTATCGGAAGTCGTCGGGGTGATTCTATCTCAAATGAGACAGGTTCTCATTAGGCGGAACGAGAGGCGTTCTCAGCGGTAGCCGGCCGCCTGCAGCTCGAACAGCTCGGCGTAGCGGCCGCCCTGGGCCATCAGCTCTTCATGGGTGCCGCTGGCCTCGATCCGACCATCGGCCAGCACCAGGATGCGATCGGCCATGCGTACCGAGGAGAAACGGTGGGAAATCAGCACTGCGGTGCGATTATCCGCCAGTTCCCTGAACCGCTGGAACACCTCGAACTCACTTCGCGCATCCAGCGCCGCCGTTGGCTCATCCAGGATCATCACCTGCGCATTGCGCATCCATGCGCGGGCGATGGCGATCTTCTGCCATTGGCCACCGGACAGGTCCACGCCCTGTTTGAAGCGGCGGCCGATCAGCTGGTGGTAACCGCCAGGAAGGTCGTCGATCACTTCCTCGGCCATGCCGCGCCGTGCGGCGTCGGCGATGCGTGCCTGGTCGTCCATCGCCTCGACCTGGCCGACGCCGATGTTCTCGCCGGCGCTGAGGTTGTAGCGCACGAAGTCCTGGAAGATCACCCCGAGGTTGGCGCGCAGGTCGTCCAGGTCGTAGTCGCGCAGGTCGCGCCCATCGAGCAGGATGCGGCCCTCGTCCGGTTCGTACAGCCGCGCCAGCAGCTTCACCAGCGTGGTCTTGCCGGCGCCGTTTTCACCGACCAGCGCCAGTACTTCGCCGGCCTGCAGCTGGAAATCAAGGTGGCGCACCGCCCATTGCTCGGCATCCGGGTAGCGGAAGCCGACGTTCTCGAACACGAAGCCCTGCCGGATCGGCTGCGGCACGCGCACTGCACCTTCGCGCGAGTGGATTTCCGGCTGGATCTGGAAGAACGAGAACAGGTCATCCAGGTACAGCGCCTGGCTGGCCACCTGCGAGAACCCGATCAACAGGCCCTCCAGCAGCTGGCGCAGGCGCAGGAAGCTGCCGGCGAGGAAGGTCAGGTCGCCGATCGAAAAGTCGCCGCGCACCGTGCGCCAGGCGATGTAGGCGTAGGCGGTGTAGTAGCCCAGCGTGCCCAATGCGGCCAGCAGCGTGCCCCAGAACGCGCGGCGCCGGGCCAGGGCGCGGTTGGCCTGGAACAGCGCCACCGACAGGCGCCGGTAGCGCTCCACCAGGAAGCGGTGCAGGTTGTAGATCTTTACTTCCTTGGCCGTTTCCACGCTGGCGCCGAGCTGGCGCAGGTAGTCGAGCTGGCGGCGCTCGGGCGTCCACTGGAAGTTGAGGCTGTAGCCGGCCGCATTGAAGTGCGATTCGCCGATGAAGGCCGGCACCAGGGCCAGCGCCAGCAGCAGGATCAGCCACGGCGCGTAGACCAGCAGGCCGACGGCGAGGCTGGCCACGGTGATCGCGTCCTGCACCTGGCCGAACAACTGGCTCATCAGGTTCATCCGGCCCATGGTCTGGCGCCGCGCACGGTCCAGCTTGTCCTGCAGGTCCGGGTCCTCGAAGTCCTCCAGATCCAGCGTTGCCGCGTGTTCCATCAACCGGATGCTGGTGACGTTGGCGAACAGTTCCGAGAGCAGGGCATCGGCGTAGCTGACCAGCCGGCCGAGCAGATCCGAGGCGATGGCCAGGCCGAATTCCAGCGCCAGCAGGCCCAGCAGCGGATTCAGTATGCCGCTGGACAGTGCTTCGCCCAGCGGCGGGAAGCCAGCGTCGTGCTGGCTCAGGTGCAGGGCGCTGTCGATGATCAGCTTGCCGACGTAGAGCATCGCCACCGGCAGCAGCGCACGGATCAGGCGCAGGCCAAGGCTGGCCAGGGTGAGCGCGGGGCTGGTCTTCCAGACCATGCGCAGGAACGGTGGCAGGTTGCGCATCGCCCTGAAGCGCTGGCGCAGGCTGGGTTTCTTCGCGGCGGCAGCGCCAGCGGTGGGGGTAGCAGGCATGTGCGTATTGTGCGCGCCCTGCGCGTGGCGGAGGCATGAACGGGGCGCATGCCTGCCATGCGCCGGCAGGGCAGCGCGTCGGCGCCGCCTGCGCGCTCAGTCCAGCGCAGCCAGCAGCGCAGGATGGTGAGCGAACCAGAAGCGCAGGGCCCGGCTGTCGATGCCGTAGGCGCCTTTCCAGAAATCGACGGGATAGCTCCAGTCCGAAGAGCGCGACGTGCGCGGTGCCAGACCGACCCGGGTGAAGCGTTGCGCCAGGCCGGGATGCTCGGGGGTCTGCAGCAGCCCGGCATGGCCCAGGGCATCCAGCAGGTGACGCGCCTGCTCGACGGACAGTTTCAGGCCCGGCAGCGCGCGCACGCGTTTGACGATGGTCGACGGGGTGTCCTTGGCGTCGCTCTCGTGGTGCAGCAGCCGCAGCAGTGCCACCAGTGTGCTCATGTCGCCGGGCGCCCGTCTGGGCGTCAGATTGTGTTGTTCCAACAGGAAGGTGATGGCGTTTACGCTTCCGCCGAGCACGACCCCGATGTTGTGGCGGACGCGCGCCCAGGTGGTCGGGTCGAATCTGCCTTCGCGGACCTGGCCGCAGACCGCACAGGCGAGGCTGGGGTGTGGCTGCTCCTGATGCCTGGGGAAGTGCACCATGAACGCATACGCCGACAGCCCGGCGCGCAGGTCGCTGCGGTTCTCCTGCACGCCGAGAATGAAGTTGTCTGCCACATGCTGGCGGTCGGCGCGGGCATAGGCGGCGAACATCCGCACCTGGAGGGCCTCATGGCCCGGGTGTTCGACGGGCCACAACAGTCCATGCCGTTCAAGCGTCGACAGGAGTTCGGGCGGCGCGGTGTCCCGCTCCCGGTACTGGGTCAGCGCCTTCAGCGCCTCCTTGCTGGGCGTGTCGGGGGCTTCGTCGGCCATGACGTTCGGATGCTTCCTGCGGGGCAGGTACAGTGCCCGGCGGTCCAGGCACTGTCAACGAAGCGCTCAGGGCAGCGGCGGCAGCAGCCCGGCGCCCAGCCGGTTCCAGGCGTTGATCACCGCAATGCCCATGCTCAGGTCGCTGATGCCCTTCTCATCGAAGTGCCGTGCCAGTGCATCGAACGCCGCCTGTGACGGTGCACCGTCGGTCAGCCGGGTCAGTGCCTCGGCCCAGCCCAGCGCCGCACGCTCGCGGGCATCGAAGAAACGGCTTTCGTGCCAGGCGGGCAGGGTATCGAGCTTGCGCGGCTCGATGCCGCCCTTGCGCAGCGCCGTGCCGTGCATGTCCATGCAGTAGCCGCAGCCGTTGAGCTGCGACACGCGCAGGAACACCAGTTCCATCAGGGTCGGATCGATCGAGCTGTCATGCACCGCCTGGCTGGTGGCCAGCAGGCCCTTGAAGGCTTCGGCGGCCAGGCGGGTGTAAGGGACGCGGGGAGAGGCGTGGTCGGACATTTTCGGCTCCACGGCGGCCACGATGGCCGCCTTTCATTACAAGGACGCCGTGCCGTCTGCGTTCGTGACGGAGATGGTCAAAAACGACAGTGTGAAGTACCCCGTGCAACTGCGTATGGTCGTTCAGTAGCGAAATGACGTGTATTCGAAGTCCAGCGCGGGAGTATCGGATCTACTTGATTTTCAGAAAGTCAGACTTCGAGTCATTGATGAGGTTCTTCAAGCCATCGTCGTCCCGTCTGAGCATCTCTGGCAGATCATCCCACTCCCCGTAGCGTTCTGCATTGACTAGCTGTCCTTTTACTATGACGAGACGAACATCAGGTCTGAAATCAATGATCTGCTTTCTGGGAGGAGCCCACGAAGAATCCTCATCTTCGAATGGAACTCTGCCAATTCGAGGCCATTCGCCTCTCTCCATGGCGACACGGAGCGATGCAACGTGCAAGTGGCATTCAAGTGTAGGAATCTCGTGCTCGCCTAGCATTCTGCCGTTTGAGATGAACGGAAGTATCGCGACATCAGGGGCTTGATAGGCCCGCACATAGCCAAAGATCAATTCATCAACTGATAAAGGAACAGCGAAGACGTCTCCGGCATTTATCCTGATTCTTCCTCTTGGTTTTTTCTGAATCATGGGTGGTAGCATCATTCTCCAAAGTGGAAAGATGTTGCCCTATTCCAGCCCGGTGGGCCTAACGGGCATCTTGAATCGCCTGCAGCTTGTGCGGATTCAGCACGCTGTACCCATTGGCGGTAAAGACTCTTGTAGTGGAATCGAGTCGTGATGCGTCTCATTCAGGTGATCATTTGGAATTCGGGTGCTGACGTGAGAATCAATGCCTTCAACTGGTCAATGTTGGCTTTGATGAGCTCAGGAAGAGAGTCCCATTCGCCGTATTCTTTAGACGGGATAAAATTTCCCGTGACTACCACGAGCCTGACATCCGGACGGATCGTTGAAAGTTGCCTTCTTGGTGGTGCCCAAGTTGATTCTTCATTCGGAAAAGGAAAAGAGGCGATTCTGGGCCAATCACCTCTTTCAATTCCGGTGCGAGTAGTCAGTACATCCATGAAGCTCTCCAACGTGGGAAGCTCGCAGTCTCGGAGCATTCTGCCCTTCGAAATGAATGGAAGGATCGCTACGTCCGGATCCTAGTAAGTGCGAACGTAGCCGAAAGCAAGCTCGCTTTTGTCAAGGGGTACGGCAAATACATCACCGACGTTCACCCTGATTCTCTTTCTTGGCTTCTTGGGATTCATTGCCGTCAATTTCCTTTCAATTGCGCTGACAGATTGCCCAAGTCCAAGTCCGTATGTCTAATCGGGGAGTTCACCTTGAAGACTCGGTAGCTTCTCCGGATTGAGCACGCTGTACACGTTGGCGATGCGGCCATCGACCACCTCGATGGTGGTGACCGAGTGCAGGCGATCACCGACAAAGCGCAGGATCGCCGGCTCGCCGTTGACGTAGCCCAGCTGGGCCGGATGCGCCGCGCCGCGGCGGGCGATGGCCCAGAACAGCCGGCCGATGCGCTCGGCGCCGAGCAGCGGGCGGACCGCCGCGGTAACCACGCCGCCGCCGTCGGAAACCAATACCGCATTGGCGTGCAGCAGGGCCTGGATCCCCTCGCTGTCGCCGCGTTGGGAGGCGTCCATGAAGCGTGCCAGCAGCTGCCGGTGCTGGCTGGCATCGGCATTGAAGCGTGGCCGCCCAGACTGCAGGCGTTGCCGGGCACGGTGCACCAGCTGCCTGCAGTTGGCCTCGCTGTGGCCGATCAGCTCGGCGATCTCGCGGTAATCGTGGTCAAAGGCCTCCTTCAACAGGAAGGCGGCGCGCTCCTCGGGGCCGAGCTGTTCGAGCAGGGTCAGGAAGGCGACCGAGATGTCGTCGGCCAGCGCATGCAGCTGCGCCGGGCCGGGCGCTGGGTCGGGCTCCAGGGTGACCGCCAGTGGCTCGGCCAGCCACGGGCCGACGTAGTGCACGCGCTCGCGCTTGGCTGCGCGCAACCGGTCCAGGCCGAGCCGGGTGGTGGTGGTGACCAGCCAGGCTTCGGGGTCGCGGACGGCCGCCGGGTCGGCGCCGGACCAGCGCAACCAGGCATCCTGGACCACGTCTTCGGCGTCGGCGCGACTGCCGAGCAGGCGGTAGGCCAGCGCCATCAGGCGCGGACGGTGGGTCTGGAAAGCGGTTTCAGCGTTCATGTGGGCAAGGACGCCGCAGTGGCGCGTGGCGTGACAGAGGGTGTGCGTGGATAGTGCAGGCCAGCGGCCGGCACTACCACCCTGCGGCCGGGGGAGGGGGTAAAATGGGGGGATTACCCCCGCCAGCCTCCAGCAAGCGAGCAAGTCGTGACATCGATCAAGCAGGAAGACCTCATCCAGTCCATCGCCGACGCGCTGCAGTACATCTCGTACTACCACCCGGTCGACTACATCAAGAACCTTGCCGCCGCCTACGAGCGCGAGGAGTCGCCGGCCGCGAAGGAAGCGATGGCGCAGATCCTGATCAATTCGCGCATGTGCGCCGAAGGCCACCGTCCGATCTGCCAGGACACCGGCATCGTCACCGTGTTCCTGGAAATCGGCATGGACGTGCGTTGGGACGACGCCACCATGGGCGTGGAAGACATGGCCAATGAAGGCGTGCGCCGCGCCTACATGCACCCGGACAACAAGCTGCGCGCTTCGGTGCTGGCTGATCCGGCCGGCAAGCGCATCAACACCAAGGACAACACCCCGGGCGTGGTCAACGTCAAGGTGGTGCCGGGCAACACCGTCGACGTCATCGTCGCCGCCAAGGGTGGTGGTTCGGAAGCCAAGACCAAGTTCGCCATGCTCAACCCGTCCGACTCCATCGTCGACTGGGTGCTGAAGACCGTGCCGACCATGGGCGCCGGCTGGTGCCCGCCGGGCATGCTCGGCATCGGCATCGGCGGCACCGCCGAGAAGGCGATGCTGCTGGCCAAGGAAGCGCTGATGGAGCCGATCGACATCACCGAGCTGCAGGCCCGTGGTGCGTCCAACCGCATTGAAGAGCTGCGCCTGGAGCTGTACGAGAAGGTCAACGCGCTGGGTATTGGCGCGCAGGGCCTGGGTGGCCTGACCACCGTGCTCGACATCAAGATCAACGATTACCCGACCCACGCGGCCAACCTGCCGGTGGCGATGATCCCCAACTGCGCGGCCACCCGCCATGCGCACTTCACCCTGGATGGCAGCGGCCCGGTGATGCTGGACCCGCCGTCGCTGGAGGACTGGCCGAAGCTGACCTACGATTCGTCCAAGGGCACCCGCGTGGACCTGGACACGATCACGCCGGAAGATGTGGCCAGCTGGAAGCCGGGCCAGACCCTGCTGCTGAACGGCAAGCTGCTGACCGGCCGCGATGCCGCGCACAAGCGCATGGTCGACATGCTCAACAAGGGCGAGGAACTGCCGGTCGATCTGAAGGGCCGCTTCATCTACTACGTCGGCCCGGTCGATCCGGTGCGCGACGAAGTGGTGGGCCCGGCTGGTCCGACCACGGCGACCCGCATGGACAAGTTCACCCGTCAGGTGCTTGAACAGACCGGCCTGCTGGGCATGGTCGGCAAGGCCGAGCGCGGCCCGGCGGCCATCGAGGCGATCCGTGACAACAAGTCGGCCTACCTGATGGCCGTCGGTGGTTCGGCCTACCTGGTGTCCAAGGCGATCAAGGCGGCGAAGGTGGTCGGTTTCGCCGACCTCGGCATGGAAGCGATCTACGAGTTCACCGTGCAGGACATGCCGGTGACCGTGGCGGTGGATTCCACCGGCGAGTCGGTGCACAAGACCGGCCCGCGCGAATGGCAGGCCCGCATTGGCAAGATTCCGGTGGTGGTGGAGTAATTCCTCCCGTTCCGGTCGAGACAACGGCGCCCTTGTGGCGCCGTTGTTGTATGCAGCCTGCCCGTGGATGGCATGCTCTGCTAACGTGCGCTGTCTGACGTATTGGAAGGGAGTCCACCGTGCTGCAGTGGTCGCGTGCTTTCGTGTTGCTGGTCGCTGCGCTGGCGTGCGGCGCCTGTGGTCCGCGTTACTTCGTCGAGCCGCCAACCCACGAAGCGGGGAGGATCTGCGTGTCGGTCTGCGAGAGCCAGAAGGCAACGTGCGACTTCCACAACCGCGCCCGCGCGGAGTCGGACCAGCGCAGCTGCGAAAGCGAGAAGAGCCGGATCATCAGCCGTTGCAGTGGTATTGCCGACGACAAGCAGCGGCACAACTGCGAAGGGGGCAACGGTGCCGGAAACTACTGTGGTCCCCCGGCGCTTCCTTCATGCAATGCTCCGTACGCCCAGTGCCTGCTCTCCTGCGGCGGCACGGTGAACGAAGTCCGCACCGACACCGGCATTCCCGTGTACTGATGGGGGCGTCGGTGCCTGCACGCGCAACCGTAGTCTGCTAGGGTCGGCACACCCCAGTACTGGATGTGCCCATGCGCCTGCATCGATCCCTCGCGGCTGTGTTCCTGCTGGCCCTGGCCGGCTGCAGTACCCCGGCGTCGTACGAAGGCGCGGATTTCCCCGCATCAGCGCAATGCCGCGTGCAGTGCCAGGCCGGCTATCGCAGCTGCATGGCGCAGAATGACTCCCTCGGCAGCCGCCAGAGCAATTGCGAGCAGCAGGTGGTGCCGGCGCCGGACAAGCGCTGCAAGGATGTGGACAACCCGGACCTGCGCCGTGCCTGCGAACTGAAGGCGCATGACTGCACGATGCGCGCGCCGATGATGTCCTGTGGCGAACGCCGGGATTCCTGCATGAGCATCTGCGGCTGAGCAGCGACCGCGCGCGTGGGCGCATAATCGGCTGATCCACCTGCACAGGATCTTCCGCATGAGCACCACGCTGTATGGTTCAACCAGTACCGCCGCGCTGGTGGTGCACTGGCTGCTGATCGAGCTGGGCATCGAGCACGAACTGGTGCTGCTGGATTTCGACGCGCGCGAGCACAAGTCGGCGGAGTACCTGGCGCTGAATCCGGCCGGTGTGGTGCCGACACTGCTGATAGATGACTTGGTACTGACCGAAGCGGCGGCGATCGCACTGTATCTGGCTGACCGCCATCCGGAGGCCAACCTGCTGCCCGCACTGGGCACGCCGCAGCGCGCCGATGCCTACCGCTGGATGTTCTGGTGTGCCAATACGCTGCAGCCGGCCTATCGTGCCTGGTTCTATCCGCATGAAATGGCGGGCGAGGCAAATATCGAAGCGAGCCGCGAGATGGCCCGTCAGCGCCTTGAGGCGGCCTGGCAGCAGGTCGCCACGCACCTGCAGGCGCATGGCCCCTACCTGCTGGGCACCACGCCCTGCGTGGTCGACTACATGCTGGTGATGCTGATGCGCTGGTCGCGCAACATGCCGAAGCCCAGCGACACCTGGCCTGTGCTCAAGGCACATGCCACGTCGATGAAGGCGCGCCCGGCGTTCGCCGAGGTGTACCGCCGCGAAGGCATCACCGACTGGCGGTAACCAGAAAAGGGGACGGAGGGGATTAAGTAGTTTGTGCACAAACGACTTAATCCCCTCCGTCCCCTTTTCCGTTACAGGATCTCCAGCACCGTTTCCGGTGGACGGCACAGCCGGGTGCCCTTGGGCGTGCGCACCACGGGGCGGTTGATCAGGCGCGGGTGTGCGGCCATCGCGGCCAGCAGCGTGGCATCGTCGGCCTCTTCCAGTCCCAGTTCGGTGAACTGTGCTTCCTTGCTGCGCACCAGATCACGTGCGCTCAATCTGGATTCGGCCAGCACCTGGCGCAGTGTGGTCACATCGGGTGGATTGCCGAGGTACTCGATCACCTCCGGATCGAAGCCTGCATCGCGGATCAGCTTCAATGCGCCACGCGAATTGCTGCAGGCCGGGTTGTGCCAGATCGTCACGTCCATCAGAACCACTCCAGCAGCGACACGCCCACGCCCACGTAGGTGGCTTTGTGGTTGTAGTCGATCAGGCTTTCGCCGTAGCCGTCGAAGATCTGCACGTGGCCGCGCAGCAGGTTGCTGATCGGGAAGCCGTAATCCAGCTGCAGGGCACCGTGTGAGCGGCTGCCGGTACGCAGCGAATGGCGTGCCATCAACGAGACTTCGTGGCCGTTGCGGTTCCAGGTCAGGGTCGCATCACCGCGGCCCATGTAGTCCTCGATGTCCGGATTGTTGTCGTCGCTGCGGGTCTCGGGAATGCGGTACCACGGCCGCAGCACCAGCGCCCAGTTCTCGCGGTCCAGGCCGATGTTGAGCATGACCCGGTTCCAGCTGCGCGACAGCGGATCGGCGCGGCCGTTGGACTGGTGGTTCAGCGCGATGCCGGTCATGCGGCCGCGCCAGCCACCGATCGAGTAGCCGTTGCGGAACACCATCATCACTTCCGGCTCGTAATTGGTTTCGCGGAACGGGCGCGAATCCTCGCCGTTGTAGGCCTGCCAGCGCGAGCTCTGGGTATAACCGGCCCAGATGTCGCCGTTGTCGCCGAACAGGTTCTCGGCGATCTTGGTCTTGAAGCTGATCTGGAACTTCAGTTCGGCGCTGTCCAGCACCTGCGGCGTGGTGACCGTGTTGGCCGGGTTCGGCGAATGCGGCGTGGTGTTGCGGTCGCTGGTCCAGAACGCCGGCAGCAGGTACACCGGCTTGTAGGCACGCAGCTGGAATGGGCCGAGCTTGGAGTCCTCGGCCAGTTCCCAGCGGCTGTCCAGCAGCGAACCGCGGCCGGCATTGGCCAGCGCGCTGTCGGGCGCAGCGGGGCGGAACAGGTCGCTGACCCGCTCGCGCAGTTTCTCTTCGCCCTGGCTCACGCGTGCGGTCTGGCGTTCTTCGCGACGGGCCTGCGCGGCCGCCTCGGCAGCGGCATCGGCGGCGGCCGTGGCCTGCGGCGTATGCGCGAACAGGCGGTCATAGCAGGCCAGGCGCGCCGCGTCAGTGGTGATGGCGGCACACGCCGCCGGCGAGGTATCGGTGCTGGGCACGAATTCCTGCGCGGCCAATGGGGCACTGGCCAGCGCCAGCGCCAGCGGCGCAAGGCGGGGAAGCAGCGGGGGGAGGGTCATTCCAGCAGGCCCTTCGGTGAATACGGGAATCGCACAGTGTGGCGGCTGTACCGCATCGCGGCCAGCCCCCACGGTTTATGCACGGCCACCGCGTGCGCGCGGCGTGAAGACGGTGCGGGTTACAGGAACCAGGCGAAGGCGAACAGGCCCAGCATCGCGATCACCACCGCCAGCTTCAACGCCAGGCCGAGCAGGATGCCGAGCCAGGTGGCCAGACCCACCTTGGTCGAGCGGCCCAGTTCACGGGTGTGCCAGTACTCGCCGGCCAAGGCGCCGATCAGGGGCCCGGCAAAGAGGCCGATCGGCATGAAGAACAGCCCGACGATGCTGCCGACGAACGTGCCCCACAGCGCCTTGCGGCTGGCACCGACCCGCTGCGCACCCACCACTGTGGCCAGTACGTCCACCAGCAGCGAGAGCAGGGTCAGTACGCCCAGTGCGACCAGGGTCGGCCAGCCGACGTGGACGAAGCCGTCGGCCCATGCCGCCAGCAGCAGTCCGATGAATACCAGCGGGATGCCGGGGAGGGCCGGAAGGATGATTCCGGCGATGCCGACGAGGACAAAAATGACCGCTAGCAGATATAAGATGAATGAGAGTCCCATGCTGTCCCGTATGGTGGTCGTTTTGGGGTTGACAGTGAAAGATTTTGCCAGTTGCTTTTTCGTTTTGGGCGGGTTAAGTTGCAGTCGCTGAGCTTGGCAAGGTCACCGTGGATCGTGGCCTGATGAAGCAAGATCTTCCCGATCCGCTGCATCGATGCACCTCGCTTCCCCCTTGCTTGTCAGCCGCCCACCAGGCGTTTCCTACAACAAGAGAGAGTCACCAGGGAGTTAGTGAGATGTCTGATCGCGAGACCGGTACCGTCAAGTGGTTCAACGATGCAAAGGGCTTCGGCTTCATCAGCCGTGAAAACGGCGAAGACGTGTTCGTGCACTTCCGTGCCATCCAGACCCAGGGCTTCAAGAGCCTGAAGGAAGGCCAGAAGGTCACCTTCACCGTCGTGCAGGGCCAGAAGGGCCTGCAGGCCGACGCCGTTCAGCCGACCTGATCGCGCTGCATACCGTCAAATGAAAAGGCCCGCGCAAGCGGGCCTTTTCTTTGCCATCGGCCCGATGCAGGTCAGCGCAGGATGACCTTGCCGTTGACTACGCGCACGTAGGTGTTCTCGCGGATGCCGCCGAGGTCGCGCTGGTTGACCACGATGGTGCGGCCATCGTCCATGCGCACGCTGATGTCGTAGGTGTCGCTGGTCACGTTCTTCTGGATCTGGTTGCCGGCCAGTGCGCCACCGACCGCGCCTGCAGCGGCGGCGATGTTCTTGTTGCCACGGCTGCCGCCGGTGTGGTCGGAGATCTCGTGGCCGGCCACGGCGCCGACGATGCCGCCCAGGATCGCGCCGGTCGCGCTGGGCGCGGTACGGCCGGACTGCACGGTGTTGATGCGGGTCACGATGCCGCAGTCGGCGCAGCGGCCCTGGTTGTAGCCACCATTGTTGCCGTAGCCGCCATTGTTGTAGCCGTTGTTGTAACCACCACCGCCGTAGCCGGGCGAGGTGGCACAGCCAGCCAGGGCAAGGGTAGCGATGGCGCTGGCGGCGATGAGCTGGATCTTCATGGGGCGTCTCCTGGCCGTGAAGGCGGGTGTCTGGGGTGGTACTGCGTCATGCAGCAGGGTGGACGAATCGTCCCCTTTTGAACGTGAACAAGGCGCCAACCGCGCAGGCCTTGTCCGGCTGCAGGATGAATGCGGCTCAGCGGAAGTCCTGGTGGCAGGCGCGGCAGTCGGCCTGCACCGTTTCCACCACCTGGGCCAGGGCCGTGCAGTTGCTGGGCGGCGCCGCCAGAGCGGCGTTGAGGTTGCCGCGCAGCTGGCTGGCATGCTGCTGGAACTGCGCGCTGTCCTTCAGCCCGGGAAAGGCCAGGTCCAGGTCGTTGGACAGCAGGCGCATCGCCTGCAACCGCGGCACGCTGTCGGCCAGGCTGCAGCGGTTCTGCTGCTGGGCCTGCTGCAGCAGCTGTGATTGCCGTTGCATCACCTGCATCAGGCTGTCCGGGAACGGATCGCGGCGGGCCTGCAGGGCGCGGCCGACCATCACCGTGGCGATCAGGCCGATCAACAGGCCCAGGCCGAGCACGAACAGATAGCGGTAGGCGGTGGAGGGGCGGCGGGGCGGGCTGGCGTTCATGGCGGGCTCTCCGGACGTGCAACGGTGGGTTCGATGCCGGCGCGCTGCAGGCGCTGGCGCCTGCACGTTAAAATAGCCGGATGAACGAACAGGTCAAACAACGCTTCGCCGGCATCGAACGGCTGTATGGCGTGGGCGCACTCGAGCGCCTGCAGAGCAGCCGCGTGGCGGTGGTGGGCCTGGGTGGCGTTGGCTCGTGGGTGGTGGAGGCATTGGCCCGTTCGGCGGTCGGTCACCTGACCCTGATCGATGCCGATGACATCTGCGTGTCCAACACCAACCGGCAACTGCCGGCGATGGAAGGCAACTACGGCCGCAACAAAGCCGAGGCGATGGCCGAACGATGCCGCGCGATCAACCCGGACATCGCGGTCGATGCCGTACAGGCGTTCCTGACGGTGTCGAACATGGCCGAACTGCTGGACCGTGGCTTTGATCTGGTGATCGATGCCTGCGACAGCTTCCGGGTCAAGGTCGAGACGATTGCCTGGTGCCGCCGCCGCAAGCTGCCGCTGCTGACCGTGGGTGCCGCCGGTGGCCGCACCGATCCCACCCTGGTGCGCATCCGCGATGTCTCGCGCACCGAGCACGACGCCATGCTGGCGTTGATCCGCAAGAAGCTGCGCAGCGAGTTCAACTTTCCGAAGAATGCCAAGCGCTACTTCGGCGTGCCGGCGGTGTATTCGCTGGAGAATGTGAAGTACCCGCAGGCCGATGGCAGCGTCTGTGGCATCCGCCCGAACCTGGGCGCTGATGCGGCATTGAAGCTGGACTGCGGCGCGGGCCTGGGTGCGGCGACCCACATCACCGGTGCGTTCGCGTTCGCGGCGGTCGGCAAGGCGCTTGAAATGCTGCTGGAGCCGAAGAAGGTGAAGGCCGAAGTGGTCGAGGATCACGCTGACGCGTGATGGTAGTGCCGGCCGCTGGCCGGCAACCCGGAATGATTGAATCAGCGCAGATGCCGGCCAGCGGCCGGCACCTACCGTTGCATAGCGGGCAGCGCGAACAGCCGCCGCGCGTTCTCCGTCGTGGCCTGGGCCACCGCGTCCAGCTCCATCCCGCGTAGCGCCGCCACGTGGCGGGCGATGATCGCCAGCCGTGCCGGTTCGTTGCGCTGGCCGCGGATGCCGGCGTCAGGCTGGTCCGGAGCGTCGGTCTCCAGCAGCAGCTGTTCCAGCGGCATCTCGCGCACCAGCCGCTGCAGGCGTTGCGCGCGTTCGTAGGTCAACGGGCCGCCGAGCCCGAGCAGGAAGCCCTGCTTGTGCAGTTGCGCTGCCTGTTCCGGACTGCCGGAAAAGCTGTGCACCACGCCGCGCAGGCCGCCGACGCGACGGATCGCGGCGATCACCGCATCCACCGCGCGCCGTGCATGCACGATCACCGGCAGCTCGAACTCACGGGCCAGTTCCAGCTGACCGATGAAATATGCCTGTTGCGCCTCGGCATCCAGGCCTTCAACGAAAAAGTCCAGACCACATTCGCCGATCGCGCAGGGGCGTTCGCGTTCGATCCACTCGCGCAGCAGCGGCAGGTGCCCAGGCTGGTGCTCGGCCAGGAACATCGGATGCAGGCCGTAGGCTGGGTACAGCCCCGGCACGTGCTGGCAGACCTCGCGCAGCTTCGGCCAGCTGGCTGCGGTCACCGCCGGTACCACCTGCTGGTGCACGCCAGCGGCCTGCGCACGCTCGACCACCGCGGCGCGGTCGCGGTCGAACTCGCTGGCGTCCAGATGGCAGTGGCTGTCGACCAGCAGGCTCAATGCTGCTCCAGCGGCGGAGGCGTGGTGGTGTTGCGGCGCTTCCAATTGGCCAGCAGCAGGGTGCCGAAGCCGAGCACCAGCTCATCGACGAACGGAATCGGGTCCGGGATGAACAGGGTCAGCGCGAACAGGCCCGCGGTGAGCTTGAACAGGGTGGGGTAGCGCAGCCGGCGCGCCCATTGCAGTACCGGCAGCAGCATCGGGTTGGCCATGGCGGGGGTCCTCCTGGGGAATATGCAAACGCTACCACGGGCCCAGCATTTCCCGATGCTGAATGGGTTACGGGAATGAGCAGGAAATGTGGAGATTCCGTTCAGGCAGCGCATGCTGCAATCTGGTTCGAGAACGTTGCGGATGGTCCGCAAGGAGCAGGTCATGAAAAGCACAACTACAACTGTCCTGGTCGCAGCGGGCGCGCTGCTGGTCGGTGGCATCGCCACTGCCGCCTTCATGAAGAGTGGCGACAGATCGCCCGATTCCATCAGCGCCGGAACCCCCAATGGTGAATCGCGCCTGGTCGATGGCAACGCCACGGACGATGGCGCGCGTGGTGACACTCTCGACCCGACCGCACCGCGTGGGCTGGAATATGCCGATGTGCTGAAGGTCGACCCGATCACCGAGAAGCAGAAGGCCTACGCCACCGTGATCGGCACCGACGCGGTGCGTGAGACCTCCACCACCCAGACCCCGCATGAAGTCTGCCAGGACGTGACGGTGCAGGAGCGCCTGCCGGAACGTGACGGCAACGTCGGCGGTACCGTGGTCGGTGCTGTGGTGGGTGGCCTGCTGGGCAACCAGGTCGGCGGCGGCAATGGCAAGAAGGCCGCCACTGCGGCCGGCGCGGTGGCCGGTGGCTTCATCGGCAACCAGATCGACAAGCGCCATGTGGGTGGCCGCGTGGTCAACCGCACCGAGCGCCAGTGCCACACCGAGACCGCGACCTCCGAGTCGAGCCGCGTCACCGGCTACAACGTGACCTACCGCAACGAGGACGGCACCACCGGCACCATGCGCATGGCCAGCAAGCCGGGCAACCGCATTGCCATGGGTACCAACGACGTGGTGAAGGGCTACAACGTGACCTACCGCTATGACGGCGCCGAGAAGACGGTGCGCATGGACAACAAGCCGGCCAGCGATCGCCTGCCGGTGGTCGACGGCCAGCTGGTCACGCAGACCGCTGCTGCCGGTGCCACGGCGGCCAGCACGCGCCAGTAATCCAGATGCCGCATGCAGTACCTGACGGGCCGGCTTATGCCGGCCCGTTTCGTTGCAGCCGGCGAAATTCATCCGCGCGGGGCGTGAATCCACCATCATGGACGCTTCCTTCGACATGGAGCCGGCATGAGCATCTTCGACCTGCGCATCGAAACCGAGCGCCTGATCCTGCGGCCGCTGCTGCGCGAGGACTACGAACCGTATCTGGCGTTCTGCGCCGATGAGGAAACGATGCGCACCCTCGGTGGCGTGCAGCCGCCTTCGGTGGCCTGGCGTGGCTTCTGCAGCCTGGCTGGCGCCTGGCAGCTGTTTGGCTTCTCGATGTTCAGCGTGATCGAGAAATCCAGCGGCGAATGGATCGGGCGGATGGGGCCCTGGCAACCGCAGGACTGGCCCGGTACCGAGGTCGGCTGGGGCATCCGTCATGCCAGCTGGGGCTGGGGCTATGCGCCGGAAGCGGCGGTCGCAGCAATCGATTGGGCGTTCGACACGCTGGGTTGGGACGAAGTGATCCACACCATCGCCGAGAACAACGACAACTCGCGGGCGGTCGCGCGCAAGCTCGGCAGCACGCTGCTACGGATGGGGGAACTGCCGCCGCCGTACAACGACAAGCCGATGCAGATCTGGGGCCAGTCGCGCGAGCAGTGGCGGCAG
>NZ_JAOECR010000058.1:0-26672 GCF_029836955.1 Stenotrophomonas sp. GD04054
GCGTCTCCCGCAACCGGACCCACCCTGCCATCCCACGGAATGCACGCTGTTGCTGTTGCTGTTGCTGTTGCTCGTGCCTTGGCCTCGGCAGGTGCAGGGCTGCAAGCCCTGCCGAACACCCCTCAACGCCTGGGAGCGAGCTGCTCGAGCATTTCCCAGGACTTCAGTCCTCGTGGCCCCAGGTGATGGGCCAGCACCCGCCGCATCGGCAGGCGCAGGCTGGCCAGGTCGGCGGCATCGGGCTCTTCATCGGCGGCCAGCGCCAGCAGCGCCGAGCCGGTCGCGGCCGCCCGGCGTTCCCCACCGCGCTCGCTGAGCAGGCGCTGCGCGCCTTCCTGTGGGTCCAGTTCGTAGCGCGCGGCCGGGTCGATCGGCTGGCCGTCGCTGGCGCTGTCCAGATCGAAACCCAGGCCCAGCGCAGACAGCAGCTCGCGCTCAAACCGGCGCAGGGTCCAGGCCAGGCCGGCGCCCACGGCCAGCCGCGCGCGTGCCTCGCCGTAGGCCAGGTACAACTCCGGCAGCGGGTCCTGGCGCGGGGCCAGGCGCAGGGTCAATTCACTCAGATAGAAGCCGGCCAGCATCGCCTGGCCGACCAGGCGCGGGGCAGCATCCAGTGCCTCGGCACCCCGCAGCTGGGCCAATTCGCCCCGCTGCTGGGCACTGAAGCGGATCCACTGCAGCGGCTGCAGGGCCGCGCGCAGCACCTGTCCCTTGGCGGTGGATACGCCACGCGCGAGCAGGCCGATCCGGCCATGCTGCGCGCTCAGCACTTCGACCAGCAGGCTGGTCTCGCGATAGGCCCGTGCATGCAGCACGAAGCCGGTGTCGTCCTCGATCATCATCGAAGCGACTGCAACGGCTTACTCGTAACCGAAGGCCTTCAGTGCGGCCTCGTCGTCGGACCAGCCTTCACGCACGCGCACCCAGGTCTCCAGGAACACCTTGGCCCCGAACAGGCGCTCCATCTGCAGGCGGGACTTGGCCCCGATCTCCTTCAGGCGGGTACCCCCCTTGCCGATCACGATCGCCTTCTGGCCCTCGCGCTCGACCCAGATCACCGCACCGATGCGCAGCAGGTTGCCATCTTCGGTGAAGCGCTCGATTTCCACGGTGGTGGCATACGGCAGCTCTTCGCCGAGCTGGCGCATCAGCTGTTCACGTACCAGTTCGCCAGCCAGGAAGCGCTGGCTGCGGTCGGTGATCTCGTCTTCGCCGAACATCGGCGGCGCTTCCGGCAGCAGCGACAGTACGTCGCGTACCAGTGCCTCCAGGCCGTTGCGCTTCTGCGCCGAGATCGGATGCACGGACGAGAAATCGCGGCCGGCCGTGACTTCCTGCAGGAACGGCAGCAGCGCGCCCTTGTCCTTCAGCCGGTCGATCTTGTTGACCACCAGCACCACCGGGATACCGGCGTCGCGCAGAACATTGAAGGCCAGGCTGTCTTCCTCGTCCCAGCGACCGGCTTCGATCACCAGCAGGCCGGCATCGACGCCTTCCAGCGAGCCGCGCGCGGCGCGGTTCATCACCCGGTTCATCGCCCGCTTCTGCACCTTGTGCAGGCCGGGGGTGTCGACCAGCACCAGCTGGCCTTCCGGATAGGTGGCGATGCCCAGCAGGCGATGGCGCGTGGTCTGCGGGCGGTTGGAAACGATGCTGACCTTGGCCCCGACCAGGGCATTGGTCAGGGTCGATTTGCCCACGTTCGGGCGGCCGATGACGGCCACGCTGCCGCAATGATGGGAAGTTTGTTCGCTCACTTGGAATCCAGTTGTTCTAGGACGGCTGCAGCCGCCTGTTGTTCGGCAAGCCGCCGCGAGGCGCCTTCGCCCTCGGTGCTGGCGGCCGGGTCGGCTACGTTGCAGCGTACCCGGAAGTGCTTGGCGTGGTCGTCACCGGATTCTGACACCAGTTCATACTGCGGCAACGCCTTCTGTCGGGCCTGCAGCCATTCCTGCAGGCGGGTCTTGGGGTCCTTCTCGGGCCGACCGGAAGCCGGCAGTGCCTCGATCGAAGCGCTGAACCAGGGCAGTACCACCGCCCGGCAGGCCTCGAAGCCGGCATCCAGGTAGATCGCGGCCACCACCGCCTCCACGGCGTCGGCCAGAATCGAGTCGCGACGATGACCGCCGGACTTCATTTCGCCCGGGCCCAGGGTCAGCCGTTCGCCCAGTTCCAGGGTGCGCCCGATCACCGCCAGCGCGCCTTCACGCACCAGCTCGGCACGGGCACGGGTCATCGCGCCTTCGTCAGCCTTGGGCCAGCGTCGGTACAACGCCTCGGCCGCCATCATGTTGACGATGCTGTCGCCGAGGAACTCCAGGCGCTCGTTGTGCGGCGCACCGGCACTGCGATGCGTCAGCGCCTGCTTGAGCAGGGCCGGGTCGCTGAAGGCATGACCGATCAGGTCGCCACGTTGGATGAATTTACTGGGCACCGCTTCGTGTCAGGTCCTGGGAAGAATCGAATTTGCCAACCACATCGAGGTTGCCGATCAGCTGACGGCGCACTTCGTAGTTGACCTTGAGGGTCCAGCCATTGTCGCGACGGTCGAACTTCACGTTGGCCGGCTTCACGTTGTCCGAGTAGTTGATGTACAGGCGCTTGAAGAACAGGTCCTGGATGCGCGCCGGCTCCATGCTGCCCACGCCCGGCTCGTTGGCCAGGCTCTTCATCGCCGAGCGCACCGCGTAGTACTCCTGGTACATCGGGAACAGCTTCATGCCGATGTAGAGGAAGAAGCCAACCACGATCAGGACCGTCAGGAACGAGGTCAGGGTCATGCCACGCTGCGTGTTCATCGTCTTCATTGCGTTCTCCCCAGATACGCGTTGGATGTGAAAATACTCAGTTGGTGCCCGCTCAGTTGATGCTCGAGCCGATCCGCGACGGCTCGAAGCCATCCTTGCAGAACCAGCCCTGGCAGTTCAGCCAGATCAGGAACGCCTTGCCACGCAGGTTCTCTTCCGGCAGCAGGCCCCAGAAACGGCCATCGTCGCTGTTGTCGCGGTTGTCGCCCATCACCAGGTACTTGCCGGCCGGCACGGTCCACTGGCCCTGGCCACGCGGATAGTCGGTCTCCAGCACCGTGTGGGTGCGGCCCGGCAGGTGCTCGACCAGCAGGTTGGCGCCCTCGCCCTGGCCCTTGTGGCCGGCGTAGATGCCCTTGTTGTCGTACTTCAGCGGCTCGCCGTTGAGGATCACGCCGTCGCCTTCGAAGACCACGGTGTCGCCCGGCACGCCGATCACGCGCTTGATGAAGTTCTCGCCCTTGGCCGGATCGTTCTCGCCATGGCCGGGGAAGTGGAACACCACCACGTCACCACGCGAGGGCTCGCCCACCGGCACGAACTTGGTGTTGCTGATCGGCAGGCGCAGGCCGTAGGAGAACTTGTTGACCAGGATGAAATCGCCGATCAGCAGGTTCGGCATCATCGAGCTGGACGGGATCTTGTACGGCTCGGCAATGAAGCTGCGCACGATCAGCACGATCGCCAGCACCGGGAAGAACGCACGCGAGTAGTCCACCAGCACCGGCTCGGAATCGAGCAGGCCCGCGCGCTGGGCGCGACGCTTGGCGAGGTACAGCTTGTCCGCGAGCAGGATCAGGCCCGAGGCCAGGGTCAGCACGACCAGGAGGATCTCAAACAGTTTCATTCAGGGTCCTTTGCAACGTCACCAGACGACCGGCCCCGCAGGGCCGGTGCGGGCTTACTTGTTGTCCATCTGCAGCACGGCCAGGAACGCTTCCTGCGGGATCTCCACGCGGCCGACCTGCTTCATGCGCTTCTTGCCTTCCTTCTGCTTTTCCAGAAGCTTCTTCTTGCGCGAAACGTCGCCACCATAGCACTTGGCCAGCACGTTCTTGCGCATGGCCTTGACCGTGGTACGGGCGATGATCTGCGAGCCGACGGCGGCCTGGATGGCCACGTCGAACATCTGGCGCGGGATCAGGTCCTTCATCTTTTCGCACAGTTCGCGGCCGCGACGGTCGGCATGGCTGCGGTGCACGATCAGCGACAGTGCATCGACCTTGTCACCGTTGATCAGTACGTCCACGCGCACGAACGGGCCTGCGTCGAAGCGCACGAAGTGGTAGTCCAGCGAGGCATAGCCACGGCTGACCGACTTCAGCTTGTCGAAGAAGTCCAGCACCACCTCGGCCATCGGCAGCTCGTAGCTGATCTGCACCTGGCTGCCCAGGTAGTTGATGCCGATCTGGCTGCCGCGCTTCTCTTCGCACAGCTTGATGATGTTGCCGATGTACTCCTCGGGGGTGAGCACGTTGGCACGGATGATCGGCTCGCGGATCTCCTCGACCTGGTTCACCGGCGGCAGCTTGGCCGGGTTGTCCATGTTGATGATCGAGCCATCGGTCTTCAGGACTTCATACACCACCGTCGGCGCGGTGCTGATCAGGTCCAGGTTGTATTCGCGCTCCAGGCGCTCCTGCACGATTTCCATGTGCAGCATGCCGAGGAAGCCGCAGCGGAAGCCGAAGCCCATCGCCTCGGAGCTTTCCGGCTCGAAACGCAGCGCGGCATCGTTCAGGCGCAGCTTGTCCAGCGCTTCGCGCAGGTCCGGGTAGTCCTCGGCATCGACCGGGAACAGGCCGGCGAACACGCGCGGCTGCATTTCCTGGAAGCCCGGCAGCGGCTTCGGTGCCGGGTCGCCGGCCAGGGTCAGGGTGTCGCCAACCGGCGCACCGTGCACGTCCTTGATGCTGGCTGTGACCCAACCCACTTCACCTGCACGCAGCGCCGGCAGCACCTTGCGCTTCGGGGTGAACACGCCGACGTTGTCGACCTGGTGGTTGCGGCCGGTGGACATCACCTGCAGCTTGTCACCTGCCTTGATCTCGCCCTGCATCACGCGCACCAGCGAGACCACACCCAGGTAGTTGTCGAACCAGGAGTCGATGATCAGCGCCTGCAGCTTGTCGGTGTCGCGCGGCTTCGGCGGCGGGATGCGATGCACGATCGCTTCCAGCACGTCCTGCACGTTCAGGCCGGTCTTGGCACTGACCGGCACGGCGTCGGAGGCGTCGATGCCGATCACGGCCTCGATCTCGGCCTTGGCACGCTCGATGTCGGCGGTGGGCAGGTCGATCTTGTTGATCACCGGCACCACTTCCAGGCCCTGCTCCACGGCGGTGTAGCAGTTGGCCACCGACTGCGCTTCCACGCCCTGGGCCGCATCGACCACCAGCAGCGCGCCTTCGCAGGCGGCCAGCGAGCGGCTGACTTCATAGGAGAAGTCGACGTGGCCGGGGGTGTCGATGAAGTTCAGATGGTAGGTCTGCCCGTCCTTGGCCAGGTACGGCAGCGACACCGACTGCGCCTTGATCGTGATGCCACGCTCGCGCTCGATCGGGTTGGAGTCGAGCACCTGCGCTTCCATCTCGCGGGCCTGCAGGCCACCACAGAGCTGGATGATGCGGTCGGCCAGCGTGGACTTGCCGTGGTCGACATGGGCGATGATGGAGAAGTTGCGGATGTTCCGCATCGAATCAGAAGACATAGGTGGCGGCGGCGCGCGGCGTCGTCAGGGTAACGGTCGATTATCGCATGCCCGGCGCCCGCCCGCGAAAACGGCCTCATCGGACCGGGCCCGGAATGGCCGAAGCCCCGCCAGGGCGGGGCTTCGGGGAAAAGCCGGGGCCGCCGAAGCGGCCCCGGCAGGCCTTACTGGCCGGCCTTGACCGCGACGAACGCGCTGTTGCCGCTGCCGGTGCGCACCAGCAGCATCACCACGTCGCCCTTCTTGTAGCTGGAAAGCGCACGGTTCAGCGCGTCCACGCTGCCGACCTGGGTGCTGGCCACCTGCAGGATCACCATGCCCGGAGACAGGCCCGCATCACGCGCGCCCTGGCCCTTGACCCCGGTGATGCGCACGCCTTCGCCCGATTCCAGGCCCAGCTGCTTGCGCTGCGGTGCGGTCAGGTCACTGACGTCCAGCCCCAGCAGGGCATTGGCGCCGGCCTGCGGAGCCGCATCGCTGTCGCCGGTGGCCGGGCCACGCGAACCGGCCTGCCCGTCTTCGGTCAGTGCGGTCAGGGTGGCACTGAGGTCGCGCGGCTTGCCATCACGGATCACGCCCAGGGTGACCCGGCTGCCCGGTGCCATCGCGCCGATCAGCGGCGGCAGGTCGGACCAGCTGTTGACCGGCGCGCCGTTCACCGAACGGATCACATCGCCGATCTTCACCCCGGCCCGGGCTGCAGCCGAGTCCGGCACGATCTGGTTGACCAGGGCGCCGCGGCTGTCCGGCAGGCCCATCGCCTGCGCCTTCAGCCCGTCGATTTCCTGCACCACCGCGCCGAGCTGGCCACGGGTGACCTTGCCGGTCTTCTTGATCTGCTCGACCGCGCTCATCGCCAGGTCGATGGGGATCGCGAAGCTGATGCCCATGTAGCCGCCCGAGGCGGAGAAGATCTGCGAGTTGATGCCGACCACTTCGCCACGGGTGTTCAGCAGCGGGCCACCGGAGTTGCCCTGGTTGATCGCCACGTCGGTCTGGATGAAGGGCACGTAGCGCTGGTCCGGACCACCTGTGCTGCGGCCGAGGGCGCTGACCACGCCGGCAGTGACCGAGTGGTCGAGGCCGAACGGCGAACCGATCGCGACCACCCACTGACCCGGCTTGAGGGAGTTGGAGTCGCCAACGCGCACGGTCGGCAGGTTCTTGCCGTCGATTTTCAGCAGTGCCACGTCGTACTGCTGGTCGCTGCCCACCACTTTCGCGGTGAACTCACGGCGGTCACCCAGCTTGACCTTCACCTCGCTGGCATCGGCCACCACGTGGTAGTTGGTCAGCACATAGCCATCGGGCGAGATGATGAAGCCCGAGCCCATGCCGCGGCCCTTGATGCTGGGGCCACCGTCCGGACCGCCCGGGCCCTGCCCCGGCATCGGGAAATCCGGGCCGAAGAAGCGGCGGAAGAACTCCGGCATGTCATCGTCGCCGCCCATCGGGCCCCGCGAGGCCTGGCGGTTGTTGCGGACGATGGTGGTGTCGACGTTGACCACGCCAGGCCCGACCTGTTCGACCAGATTGGTGAAGTCAGGCAGGCCCGTGACCAGCGGCTGGGCCGGGGCCCGCGGCGCGGCGGCCGGCGCGGCCTGGGTCTGGGCGGCCGGAGCCGGGGCCTGCGCGCAGGCCACCAACGGCAGGGTCAGGGCCAGCAGGCCCATGGCCTGCGTGCGGAGTCGGGGAGTCATCGGACGGCAACCTCCGGATCGGATGGAAAGAGGAATACGGGCCCCGCCGACGGCGGGGCGTGAAAGCGCCCGGCTCAGTCGCGCGGGCGCGGCGGCACCGGCAGGTCGTCCTGCAGGCGCGGCTCGAACGGGTAGAACGCGGCGCCCCCGGCGTGGGCCGGGAAGCTCGCATTGAGCGCGCCACCGGCAGCGGGCGCCAGGCTGGAGCGCGGCCACGGTCGCGCCTGCAGGCCACCAACCTCACCGAACGGCATGTTGCGGCTGGCATTGGCCGGCACGGTCGGGGTCAGCGGCGCCTGTGCGGCGGCCACGGCGCGTTGCGGCATGTCCTCGCGCTGGGCGGCACGCGCGGCCTGCTGGCTGCGGGTAGCGCTGGCGCGACGGGTGTCCTGGCGTCGGCTGGCCGCGGCCATGGCCACTGCCGGTACACCGGCCACGGCCATTGCGGCGGTATCCACCGAGGCTTCGGTTACCGGAGCCGGCGTCGTCGGCGCGGGCGCAAGTTCGGCCTGGCTGGCGATCACCTGCGGTGCCAACGGCTCGCCCGGGGTGGCTTCCTTCAGCTTCTCGCCGCCCATGAACAGCGCCACCGCCGCCACCGAGGCGGCCAGTGCGGCGCCACCGCCCCAGGCCCGCCAACCGCTGCGGCGCACCTCGCGGCGCGGCTCGGCCTGCGGCGCCGGTTCGGCAGCGATGGCGGCGGCCACGGCCGCGCTGAAGCCGGCCGGCGCCAGCGCCGAGGCCTGCCCGCGCATCACGTCACCCAGCAGCTGCCAGCGTTCCTGGCAGCCGGCCAGCTCGGGGTCGTGCTCCATCCGGCGCAGCAGGAAGCGCGCTTCGTCGGCGCCCAGCTCGCCATCGACCAGGGCCGACAGCTGTTCGCGATGGCGCTGGTCCAGGCGCTGCCCGGCGGGCGATTGGTGGTTCTGCGATTCGTTGAACGGATTACTGGTCATACGCGGCTCTTCTCACGGGTGGCGCTGCCGATGTCCAACAGCGGCCGGAGTTCGGTGTCGATCGCCTCGCGCGCCCGGAAAATCCGTGAACGCACGGTGCCGATCGGGCACCCCATTTTCTGCGCGATATCTTCGTAACTCAGGCCTTCCACCTCGCGCAGGGTGATCGCCAACCGGAGTTCTTCCGGCAGCGCATTGACGGCCTTCATCACCGTCTGTTCCAGTTCCTGGCGCATCAACTCGCGTTCGGGCGTATCGGTGTCGCGCAGGCGCGTCCCGCTGTCGAACTGTTCGGCGTCACCGATGTCGATGTCATCGGTCGGCGGCCGGCGATTGTGTGAAGCCAGGTAGTTTTTGGCGGTATTCACGGCGATTCGATGCAACCAGGTTGAGAACTGGGCATCGCCGCGGAAACTTCCGATCGCGCGGTACGCACGGATGAAAGTGTCCTGGGCGACGTCCTGACATTCGCTCCAGTCGGCGATGTAGCGACCGACCAGGGCCACCACGCGATGCTGGTACTTGCGCACCAGGACATCGAACGCGGCGCTCTCGCCGTGCTGCACGCGCCGGACCAGTTCCAGATCCAGCTCCTGAGGTGTATCAACATCGGCCATGAGGGGCCGCACTCCTGTCAGCCCAACCGACGTCGGGCAATGAGACTGCCAATCCCGGGAAAAGTTCAGTCGCCGATCACCTGGCGCCGCACCAGCTTTTAACCACCGTTCCGTTAGCGTCCCGGTCCACGGCCATGGATCCGGGGTCGCCACTCCCCTGCTATTGGGATTTGACGCGGGGGAAACAACCTCTGGATCATAGCCGCTTCTCCATACACAACCGGATGGAACGTCCATGCTCTCAGGCTTCGATGGTCTCCGCTTCAGCCACTGGCACCCCGAGATCCGCGACGACGGCGTGGTGGTTCTCTCCCTGGATCGTCAGGACAGCAGCGTCAACGCCATGTCGCAGGACGTGCTGCTGGAACTGGGCGACCTGCTCGAGCGCATTGCACTGGACCCGCCCAAGGGCGTGGTGATCCAGTCGCTGAAGAAGGCCGGCTTCATTGCCGGTGCCGACCTGAAGGAGTTCCAGGAGTTCGACCGCCGCGGCACCGTCAACGACGCCATCCGTCGCGGCCAGGCCACCTACCAGAAGCTGGCTGAACTGCCCTGCCCGACCGTGGCAGCCATCCACGGCCACTGCCTGGGCGGCGGTACCGAGCTGGCGCTGGCCTGCCGCTACCGCGTGGCCTCCAATGACAGCAGCACCCGCATCGGCCTGCCGGAGACCCAGCTGGGCATCTTCCCGGGCTGGGGTGGCAGCGCGCGCCTGCCTCAGCTGGTCGGCGCACCGGCGGCGATGGACATGATGCTGACCGGCCGCACCCTGTCGGCCTCGGCCGCGCGCGGCATCGGCCTGGTCGACAAGGTGGTGGCACCGGCAGTGGTGCTCGACACCGCCGTCGCGCTGGCGCTGTCCGGCACCACCCGTCCGTTCAAGCAGCGAGCAACAGCGTGGGCCACCAACACCTGGCTGGCACGCACCCTGCTGGCACCGCAGATGGTCAAGCAGGTCGCACGCAAGGCCAAGAAGGACCAGTATCCGGCGCCCTACGCGCTGATCAGCACCTGGCAGCGCAGCGGCGGCAAGCCGATCCAGGCGCGCCTGGATGCCGAACGTCGCGCGGTGGTGAAGCTGGCCAGCACGCCGACCGCGCGCAACCTGATCCGCATCTTCTTCCTGACCGAGCGCCTGAAGGGCCTCGGCGGTGGTGATTCCGGCATCCGCCACGTGCACGTGGTCGGCGCCGGCGTGATGGGCGGTGATATCGCTGCGTGGGCCGCCTACAAGGGCTTCGACGTGACCCTGCAGGACCGCGAGCAGCGCTTCATCGACCCGGCCATGGAGCGCGCGCAGGCCCTGTTCGCCAAGAAGGTACGCGACGAGAGCAAGCGTCCTGCGGTGGCCGCGCGCCTGCGTGCCGACCTGGAAGGCAACGGCGTGGCCGAGGCCGACCTGGTGATCGAGGCGATCATCGAGAACCCGGAAGCCAAGCGTGCGCTGTACCAGACGCTGGAACCGAAGATGAAGCACGACGCGCTGCTGACCACCAACACCTCGTCGATTCCGCTGGTGGAACTGCGCGACCACATCCAGCGCCCGGCGCAGTTCGCCGGCCTGCACTACTTCAACCCGGTGGCGCAGATGCCGCTGGTGGAGATCATCCACCACGACGGCATGGCGCCGGAGACCGAACGCCGCCTGGCCGCGTTCTGCAAGGCGCTGGGCAAGTTCCCGGTGCCGGTGGCCGGCAGCCCGGGCTTCCTGGTCAACCGCGTGCTGTTCCCGTACATGCTGGAAGCGGCCACCGCGTACGCCGAAGGCATTCCGGGCCCGGTGATCGACAGGGCGGCGGTGAAGTTCGGCATGCCGATGGGCCCGATCGAACTGATCGATACCGTGGGCCTGGACGTAGCCGCCGGTGTCGGCCGCGAACTGGCACCGTTCCTGGGCCTGCAGATTCCGGCCGCGCTGCAGACGGTGGAACCGGACAAGCGCGGCAAGAAGGATGGCCAGGGCATCTACACCTGGGAGAACGGCAAGCCGAAGAAGCCGGACGTGGCCAGCGATTACCAGGCCCCGGCCGATCTGGAGGACCGCCTGATCCTGCCGCTGTTGAACGAAGCGGTGGCCTGCCTGCACGAAGGCGTGGTGGCCGATGCGGACCTGCTGGATGCCGGCGTGATCTTCGGCACCGGCTTCGCACCGTTCCGCGGTGGTCCGATCCAGCACATCCGTGCGGTCGGTGCCGATGCGATCGTCGAGCGGCTGAAGGCACTGCAGCAGCGTCACGGCGACCGTTTCGCCCCGCGCCCGGGCTGGGACAACCCCGCCCTGCGCGAACCGGTGGTGTGAGTTGATCGGCCGGGCCTGCGGCCCGGCACCCGCAGAGGCAACCGCCGAAGCAAAAGCCAGAGCCAGAGCCGGAGCAACAGCCGGCTCTGGCTTTTCTGTTTGCTGGGCGGGGCGGTGTGGGCAGGCAGGACACGCCGTAAACCCCGCTCCGCGGTCCGGCCCAGCCGCTGGCGGCTGTGCGTTCGGGCGCTTGCGAAGCAGTGCTTCGCAAGCAAAGCGCCCTCACCCATGGGGGCTCGATGGCGCCTTGCTCGTGTGCGCTGTCCTGCGCACACGGCAAGACCGGGGTTGGGCGTCCTGCCCAACCCGCCCGAGACATGCCTCGGGCCCATGGCGCCAACGGTCCTGCCTGCCCACACCGCCCCACCCCTGACAGTTTCCCGGTGACGGTCAGTGACCTTCGGGAGCTGGTAGGTGTCGACCTTGGTCGACACGCTTGGTCCACGCCATGCGTGGATGCGAGCGAAGCGACCGGCGTTTGATTTTGATTTTGACTTTGATTTTCTTTTTTCTTCTCCGTGGCTGGACGCACACGGAAACTGTCAGAGGCCGGGCGGGTGGGTGGCGCAGGGGCGTGAGCCGCATGGATGCGGCGATCGAGCTTACATGGACGTACTTGCAGCGTCCCCTGCGCCACCCACCCGCCCGGCCAAGCGCGGCTTCTGCTTCTGCTTTTGCCTTCAGCGACCAACCCACAGCCACGAGGGGCTGCGCCGTTGGCTGGAACAACCTGTTACCCATACGGGGCATGTCCCCGTCACAGCCGCATGCGATGCTGACCACCTGATCCCTGCCAGCGAGAACGCCCGCATGACCACCATCATCGCCCCGCGCGTGCACGACATCGGCGGACTCGAAGTCCGTCGCGCGGTCCCCACCCTGCAGGCGCGCAGCATCGGCTCGTTCGTGTTCGTCGACCAGATGGGCCCGGCACTCATGCACCCCGGCACCGCCATCGACGTGCGCCCGCATCCGCATATCGGCCTGGCCACCGTCACCTACCTGTGGTCGGGCGCGATCGGCCACCGCGACACGCTGGGTTCGGATCAGGTGATCCGTCCCGGTGACGTCAACTGGATGACCGCCGGCCGCGGCATCGCCCATTCCGAGCGCACGCCGCAACCGGACCGCGACCATGACAACCCGATCCACGGCATGCAGACCTGGGTGGCGCTGCCGAAATCGCATGAGGAAATCGAGCCGGCGTTCTACCACCATGCCGCCGCCACCCTGCCCGAGCAGCGCCGCAATGGCGCTTGGCTGCGCGTCATTGCCGGCCGCGCCTACGGCGAAGAATCGCCGGTGAAGGTGTTCGCCGATACGCTCAACGTGGCGATCGACCTCGACCCGGATGCGGAAATCGATATCGACAACGGCCACCGCGAGCGCGCGCTGTACATCCTCGAAGGCGACGCGCAGCTGGATGGCGTGGACATCCCTGCCCAGCACCTGGTGATCCCCGAGGCTGGTGCGCGTGGCCGCCTGCGCGCAAAGACGCCGGTGAAGGCGATGTTGTTCGGTGGCGAGCCGCTGGATGGCCCGCGTCACCTGTGGTGGAACTTCGTGTCCAGCTCGAAGGAACGTATCGAACAGGCCAAGCACGACTGGGAGGCCGGCCGCTTCGGCACCATTCCGGGCGACGACAAGGAATTCATCCCGCTGCCGCAGTACTGAACATCGCGTGTTGCACACATCCGAAGGTGTATCCCTGCACCCGGCGTTGACACTACAGTCACCCGCTGATCATTGAAATGTGACATAAATCACACTTTCGACCGTCAAAGGAGTGCAACACATGAGCATGGGTAAACGCTTGTCCGCCGAGTTCCTCGGCACGTTCTGGCTGGTTCTGGGTGGCTGTGGCAGTGCCGTGCTGGCCGCCAAGTTCGGCGGTGACGGCAATCCGCTGGGTATCGGTTTCCTCGGCGTTGCGCTGGCCTTCGGCCTGACCGTGGTGACCGGCGCCTATGCGTTCGGCCATATCTCCGGCGCGCACTTCAATCCGGCGGTCAGTGTCGGCCTGTGGGCCGGCGGTCGTTTCCCGACCAAGGACCTGATCCCGTACATCATCGCCCAGGTCGCCGGCGGCCTGCTGGCCGGCTTCATTCTGCTGCAGATCGCATCGGGCGCCAGCGGCTTCGCCATTGATGGCAGCCAGGCCGGTGCATTCGCCAGCAACGGCTACGGCGCGCTGTCCCCCGGCGGCTACAGCGTGGCCGCGGCCTTCCTGTGCGAAGTCGTGCTGACCGCCGTGTTCCTGATCGTGATCATGGGCGCCACCCACGGCAAGGCACCGGCCGGGTTCGCCCCGCTGGCGATCGGCCTGTCGCTGACCCTGATCCACCTGATCAGCATCCCGGTCACCAACACCTCGGTGAACCCGGCCCGTTCCACGGCGGTGGCCTTCTTCGCCGGCAGCGGCGCGGTCAGCCAGCTGTGGCTGTTCTGGGTCGCCCCGCTGCTGGGCGGCGCGATCGGCGGCATCATCTACAAGTGGATCGGCAACGACCGCTGAGGCCTGTGCGGACCATTGCGGCCGACCATCGGCCGCAATGGTTACGCGTGTAACCGCGATTTGTGCGATCGCTCACGTTCCGTTAAGGTTGAGTTGACCGTCCGTGCACATGCCGGCCGGGGCGGCATCCGGGGATGGGATGCCAAGGCTGCCGGTCCATCCGGCGGAGCCAACGACACACCACCTTGGGGGATGCATGAAGTTCGCGCCTGTAGTGTTGTCGAGCCTGCTGTTCGCTGCGGCCCACGCCGCCGCACAGGCTCCCACCGAATGCCCTTCGCTGCCTGCCAGCAGTGGCCTGCAATGGCAGCAGCTGGCGCAGACCGATTTCCTGGTCTGCCGCGCCAGCACCGGCGATGGTCGCGAGGTACTGAGCCTGATGCTCAGTGCGCGCGATCCCAACCTTCCATTGAACCGCTCGCTGCGCCAGGAAAAGGGCAGCTTCGGCGGTGAATCGCTGTACTGGTACCAGCCAGATCTTGGTGGCCAGCAGCCGCCGGGCTATGCCGAGCGTCGCATCAGTGTGGTCAAGCTCGACAAAGGGCGTTACGCGCAGATTTCGCTGTATCCGGACAGCGCGCAGGAACTGGGCTCGCTGCAGCAGCTGGCGCAGGGCATGAGCCTGACTCCGTCGGCCGTGGCCGCGGGGCGCTGAAGGTGACGGGGATGACTGCCTGGCAGCATCCCCGCAATGCGAGCCGATCCGACGGTAGTGCCGGCCGCTGGCCGGTACCCCGATCCGCCTTTGTCCGAGGCTGCTTCCGGCCAGCGGCCGGCACTCCCTCAGAACTTGCCTTCCTGGAAATCGACGAAGGCCTGCATCAGTTCCTGCCGCGTGTTCATCACGAACGGCCCGTGGCGCATCACCGGTTCGCGCAGCGGACGGCCGGCCACCAGAATCAATCGCGCACCTTCGCTGCCGGCCGAGAGGTGCAACTGCTCGCCACCGCCCAGCACCGCCAGTTCCTGGCGTGCAACGTCGCGCGCGGCGTCCTGCTCACCCACGGTCATCGCACCTTCGAACACGTAGGCGAACGCGTTGTGCCCCTCCGGCAGCGCATAGGTCCAGGCCCGGTCGGGCGCCAGCGTGATGTCGAGGTAGAGCGGATCGGTGGCCGGCTGCACGATCGGGCCATCGGTGCCGTCCACGCTGCCGGCAATCACCTTCACCTCCACGCCCGGCTCCGGGTGCACCACGGGAATGCGCTCGGGTGCGAATTCCTGGTACTTCGGCTCGGTCATCTTCTCCTTCGCCGGCAGGTTCACCCACAGCTGGAACCCGCGCATCTGCCCGCTTTCCTGCTCGGGCATCTCCGAATGCACCAGGCCACGGCCAGCGGTCATCCACTGCACGCTGCCCGGGGTCAGCAGGCCTTCGTTGCCGTGGTTGTCGCGATGCCGCATGCGCCCGTCGAGCATGTAGGTGACGGTCTCGAAACCACGGTGCGGGTGTTCCGGGAAGCCGGCGATGTAGTCTTCGGCACGGTCGGTACCGAACTCATCAAGCAGCAGGAACGGATCCAGGTCGGGCAGCGTCGGGCCGCCGATGACGCGGGTCAGGCGCACGCCGGCACCGTCGGAGGTGGGCATGCCACGGATGGTGCGCAGTACGCGGACCGGTTCGGGAAAGCTCATGGCGACTCCTGTTGGATGGGTGCCACTGAAGATGGACGCCACACGGCCGTAGGCCAATGGATGGCTCCGCAACCGATTGTTCCATCCCTGATGTTCGCTGCACGTCAGCGCAGCCGCCGTACGACCAAAGTACTACCGCCGATTCGTCCTGTGCCAATTGACCCTGTCGTGGGCAAGCAGGACTCTTTGTCTGTCTTTCCGGGAGAGAGCACCTCATGAAAGGGTTTTCCAAACTGGGCTGGGCGGTACTCGCTCTGCTCGGCGCGTTCTGTCTGGGCACCGTGGCGCTGCGCCGCGGCGAACACATCAATGCCCTGTGGATCGTCGTCGCGGCGGTGTCGCTGTACCTCGTCGCCTATCGCTTCTACAGCCTGTTCATCGCCAACAAGGTGATGCAGCTGGATCCGACCCGGGCCACCCCGGCGGTGATCAACAACGATGGCCTGGACTACGTTCCGACCAACAAGCACGTGCTGTTCGGCCACCACTTCGCCGCCATTGCCGGCGCCGGCCCGCTGGTCGGCCCGGTCCTGGCCGCGCAGATGGGCTACCTGCCCGGCCTGCTGTGGCTGGTGGTGGGCGTGGTGTTGGCCGGTGCGGTGCAGGACTTCATGGTCCTGTTCCTGTCCAGCCGCCGCAATGGCCGCTCGCTGGGTGACCTGGTAAGAGAAGAGATGGGCCAGGTGCCCGGCACCATCGCGCTGTTCGGTGCGTTCCTGATCATGATCATCATCCTGGCAGTGCTGGCGATGGTGGTGGTCAAGGCCCTGGCCGAAAGCCCGTGGGGCATGTTCACGGTGATCGCGACGATGCCCATCGCGATCCTGATGGGCGTGTACATGCGCTACATCCGCCCCGGCAAGATCGGCGAGATCTCGGTGGTTGGCCTGATCCTGCTGCTGGCCGCGATCTGGTACGGCGGCAAGGTCGCCGCCGATCCGGTCTGGGGCCCGGCCTTCACCTTCACCGGCACCCAGATCACCTGGATGCTGATCGGCTACGGCTTCGTCGCCTCGGTGCTGCCGGTGTGGCTGCTGCTGGCCCCGCGTGATTACCTGTCGACCTTCCTCAAGATCGGCACCATCATCGCGCTGGCCATCGGCATCCTGGTGGTGATGCCGGAACTGAAGATGCCGGCGCTGACCCAGTTCGCCGCCAGCGGTGATGGCCCGGTGTGGAAGGGCGGCATGTTCCCGTTCCTGTTCATCACCATCGCCTGCGGTGCGGTCTCCGGCTTCCATGCGTTGATTTCCTCCGGCACCACGCCGAAGCTGCTGGCCAATGAAGCGCACATGCGTTACATCGGCTACGGCGGCATGCTGATGGAATCGTTCGTGGCGGTGATGGCGCTGGTGGCGGCCTCGATCATCGATCCGGGCATCTACTTCGCGATGAACAGCCCGGCGGCGGTGATCGGTGCCGATGCGGCCTCGGCCGCGCACTACATCACCAACACCTGGGGCTTCACCATCACCCCCGAACAGCTGACCGCGACTGCGGCGGCGATCGGTGAACCGACCATCCTGCACCGCGCCGGTGGCGCGCCCACGTTGGCGGTGGGCATCGCGCAGATCCTGCACGAAGCGATTCCCAGTGGCAGCGACGCGATGATGGCGTTCTGGTACCACTTCGCGATCCTGTTCGAAGCGCTGTTCATCCTCACCGCGGTGGACGCCGGTACCCGTGCGGGCCGCTTCATGCTGCAGGACCTGCTGGGCAACTTCGTGCCGGCCCTGAAGAAGACCGAATCGTGGACCGCCAACATCATCGGTACCGCCGGCTGCGTGGCGCTGTGGGGCTACCTGCTGTACACCGGCGTGGTCGATCCGTTCGGCGGCATCCAGACGCTGTGGCCGCTGTTCGGCATCTCGAACCAGATGCTGGCCGGCATCGCATTGATGCTGGGCACGGTGGTGCTGTTCAAGATGAAGCGTGACCGCTATGCATGGGTGACTGCGGTACCGGCGGTGTGGCTGCTGATCTGCACCACCTACGCCGGCTTCATCAAGATCTTCGACAGCAATCCGGCACAGGGCTTCCTGGCACAGGCACACAAGTTCCAGGCCGCGCTCGCCAGCGACACCATCACTGCACCGGCCAAGTCGGTGGCGCAGATGAAGCAGATCGTGGTCAACGCCTACGTCAACACCGGCCTGACCGCGCTGTTCCTGCTGGTGGTGGGCGCGGTGCTGGTGTATTCGATCAGGACCATCCTGGCGGCCCGCCGCAATCCGCAGCGCACTGACCGCGAGACCCCGTACGTGGCGCTGAAGCCGCATGAAATGGTGGATCTTTGATGAGTACCCAACTGGTTCCCGCCGGCCAGTACCAGGCGCACCGCCGCATCTGGCGGCGCCTGGTGCAGACCGCACGACTGTGCTGTGGCATTCCTGATTACGACAACTACGTCCGGCACATGCTGGAAAAGCATCCGGACCAGGAGCCGATGGACTACAAGACGTTCTTCCGCGAGCGCCAGGAAGCGCGTTATGGCGGACGCAACGGTGGCCGCTGCTGTTGAGGGTTCGGTTCAACAGCGCTCGAGTGACGTTGAGTAGATCCACGCCATGCGTGGATGAAACCTGGCAGATATCGAGTTGAATCCGGGGTCAGATCCGTTTCCTCCGGGAAACGGATCTGACCCCTTCCTTGTTCATGGATACCCATGAAATGCATCCACGCATGGCGTGGATCTACGGAAGCATGACGCCAGGGCGGTCCGAACTCAGCCGGTGGCCATCCACTTCAGGATCAGGCCGGTGACGTAGGCCAGGCCCGTGCCGGTGGCATAACCCACCGTGCCCAGCAGCACGCCCACCGGGGCCAGCGTCGGATGGAAGGCTGCGGCCACCACGGGGGCCGAGGCGGCCGCACCGATGTTGCCCTGCGAACCAATGGCGAAGAAGAACAGCGGCGCACGCAGCAGCTTGGCCACCACCCACAGCACCAGCACGTGCGTGGCCATCCAGATCGCGCCGAGCAGGAACAGCCACGGCCGATCCAGCAGCGACAGCAGGTTCATCTGCATGCCGATGCAGGCGATCAGGAAGTACAGGAACACCGTGCCCAGCCGCGAAGCGCCTGCCGCTTCCAGCCGGCGCGCACGGGTGAAGCTCAGGCCCAGGCCCATCGCCGTGGACAGCAGGATCACCCAGACGAACTGGCTGTCGAGGCTGAACTGGCTGGCCCAGCTGACATTGGCCTTGAACCAGCCCGCCAGCGGCGAGGCGATGGCATGGGCCAAGCCGACGCCGCCCAGTGCCACGCCAACGATCACCATCAGGTCGGTCATGCTGGGAATGCGCGCGTTCTGCGCCTCGTAGGCACTGATGCGCGCCTTCATCTCGTCGATGGCACGGGTGTCGGCACCATTGCGGGTGTCGATCTGCTGTGCGCGGTTGGCCAGGAACAGCAGGATCGCCATCCACAGGCTGGCACAGGCCACGTCAACCACCGCGAACTGGCCGAAGGTGGTGGCATCGGTGCCGAACACCTCGCGCATGGCGACCATGTTGGCGCCGCCACCGATCCAGCTGCCGGCCAGCGCCGCCATGCCGGCCCAGGTATCACCGGCCACGGTTTCCGGATGGATCAGCTTCATCAGCTGGAACGAGACGATGGCGCCGAGCATGATGCCGGCGGTACCGGCGCAGAACACGATCAGCAGTTTCGGGCCGAGCTTGGCGATGCCCTTCAGATCGATCGACAGCGTCAGCAGGACCAGCGCTGCCGGCAGCAGCACGTCGCGCGCGACGGGGTTGTACAGCGAGGTGTTGTGGCCATCGATGACACCGGCGGTGTTGTAGATGGCGGGGATGAAGTAGCACAGCAGCAGTGCCGGCACCCAGGCGAAGATCTTCTTCAGCAGTGGGGTCGGGCCACTGGCGGCCCAGAAGATCAGGGCCAGGGTGGCGGCAATCAGGCCCAGTCCAACGATGTCGTTGCTGATCAGGGCAGTAGCGGGTTCGGTCGGCATGGGATCCTCTGTCGATCGAAAGAGCGGAGAAAAAAAAGCGCCGCATAAGGCGGCGCAGATCGAGATTAACATTGTCTTCACGCCCGGTCATGCTGCAGTGCCGACACCCCCCATCCCGTCAGGGAGCCCACCCATGCAGCTTGGTGCCTTTTCGGTCAGCCTCTCGGTGAAGGATCTCGCGGCCTCCCGTGCCTTCTACGAAGCCCTGGGCTTCTCGGTCACCGGCGGCGATCCGGCACAGAACTGGCTGGTGATGCGCAGCAACGGCACGGTGATCGGGCTGTTCCAGGGCATGTTCGAGGGCAACCTGCTGACCTTCAACCCCGGCTGGGACCAGCACAAGCAGGAACTGCCCCACTTCCAGGATGTGCGTGAGCTGCAGGCAGAGCTGGATACCAGGGGCATCGAACTGGCGGTCCGCACCGATCCTGATGGCCAGGGGACCGGCTACCTGCAGTTGGCCGATCCCGACGGCAACGTGATCCTGATCGACCAGCACGTGGCGCGACCGAACGGGCGTTGAAGCGGACAGCCATTGCCTGGGTGGGCATCGACCTTGGTCGACGAACGGCATGCCAACCAAGGTTGGCATCTACCAGAGCACGCCCAGCCACCGCCGGGGCATGCCAACCAAGGTTGGCATCTACCAGAGCACGGCCAGCCACCGCCGGGGCATGCCAACCAGGGCTGGCATCTACCAGAACACGGACAGCCACCGCCTGGGTAGGCGTCGACCTTGGTCGACGAACGGCATGCCAACCAAGGTTGGCATCTACACGAACGGCCGGATCAGCGCGGTCGCGAGGCACCGAAATCAAGCGTGACACGCGTGCCACGCGGCTCGCAGGGCTGCAACTGCAGGGTCCAGCCCAGGTGCTCGCACAGCCGCGCGATCAGATCCAGTCCGATGCCGCCGCCACGATCGGCGCGTTCGCCACGGGCCATCCGCGCGTGGATCGCCGCGATCTCCTCCGGGCTCATGCCATGTCCCGGGTCCTGCAGGGTCAGCACCGCCGACGAACTCAGGCGCAATTCGATGTGGCCACGGCCACTGTTCTCGATGGCGTTGCGCAGAAGGTTGCCGATCGCTGCCTGCACCACCGCCAGCGGCGCGACGATGTCCACCGGTGCGGCCTGGATGCCGATGCTCAGGTCCTTGTCGCCCAGCAGGTGGCGATGGTCGTCGACGATCTCCGGCAGCAGCTGGTCCAGCGCGATGCGCTCGGCACGCGCCGCCAGTCGCGCCGGATCACGCGCCAGCACCAGCAGCAGTTCGATCAGCTGCTCCACGCTCTGTGCGGTGCGCAGTACCCGCTGCATCTGCTGGCGCGCGCGCTCGGGCAGGCCCGGTTGCTCCAGCGCCAGTTCGGCGGCACCGGTCATCACCGCGATCGGCGTGCGCAATTCGTGGCTGGCGGTGCTGATGAAGACCCGCTCGCGTTCGACGAACTGCTCGTTGCGGTCCAGGTAATCGTTCAGCGCATTGGCAATGGTGTGCAGCTCTGAGCTGCCGCGCGGGTCGACCTCGATGCGCTGCCCCTGCACGCCCGGCCTGAGCGCGGCGATGTGTTGTGCCAGCAGGCTCAGCGGACGCACCATCCGCTCCATGCCGAACGAAGCCATCAGCACGGTAACGAAGATCATGATCACCCCGGCCAGCATCACCCAGCGCGTGGCGAACTGTTCCAGGTCATGGAAGTCGGAGATGTCCAGTACCAGCGCGACCCGTCCCATCGACTGGGTTTCACGCACCATCACCGCCGTCTCGCGGCCCTTGACCATTACGCCGTCGTGCAGCCCTGGATGCAGGGTACGCAGGCTATCGGGAAGGTTGACCGCGTCGAAGCGGTACAGGCTCAGCGTGTCCGAATCCTGCCAGCGATAGTGCGGTTCGTGCTCGACATGCTCGACGATGCTGTCGAGCTCGGAGTTGAGCAGCGCGCGCCAGGCAGCATGCTCGGCGTGCTCGTGCACGTAGTTGCCGACGCTGAACACCGCGATCGACAGCAGCGCCAGATAGCCCAGCAACCACCACACCACGCGCCGGTACAACGGCCCCGGCTTACGCGCCCTCATCAGCATTCCTGCCGGCGTCGGCACCCTCCACTACCGCCAACCGGTAACCCACGCGCGGCAGGGTGTGGATCAGCTTCTCGGCAAACGGACCGTCAACGCTGCGACGCAACTCGTAGACATGCGAACGCAGCAGGTCGCCATCCGGCGGCTCGTCACCCCACAGGGCGAACTCCAGCTGCTGTCGCGTCACCGCACCCGGGCTGGCCCGCATCAGCACTTCCAGCAGTTTGCGGCAGGCCGGGTACAGGTGCAGCACCTGGCCCTCACGCTGGGCCTCCAGCGTCGCCAGGTCCAGCACCAGATCGCCCACCTGCAGGCGCTTGCGCGGGTTGCGGCCCTGCGCACGCAGCAGCAGCGCTTCCAGCCGCACCTCCAGCTCGGGCAGGGCGAACGGCTTGGTCAGGTAGTCGTCGGCACCGGCGCGGAAACCGGCGATCTTGTCCGGCAGTTCATCGCGCGCGGTCAGCATGATCACCGGCACCTCCGACGCGTGCTCGGCACGCAGCCGGCGCAGCACTTCCGGTCCCTCCATGCGCGGCAGCATCCAGTCCAGGATCACCGCATCGTAGGGGTGGCTGCCGGCCAGGTGCAGGCCGGTGATGCCATCCGGGGCCACGTCCAGCACATGCCCGCGCGACTCGAAATAGTCGAACAGGTTGGCCACCAGCTGGCGGTTGTCCTCGATCACCAACAGACGCATGCACGAAACATCCACGGAAGTTCGTACCATGGTAGCGCCGCCCATGTCGGAATGCGGTCGTCCCGCCCCCTTCTGACGCTTTTCCCACCCCCGCCACCTCAGAATGGCCGTTTTGCTCCCGGAGCCTGCCGTGCCCGTAGCCCTGCCCCGCCGTTGGCGCCTGCCCCTGTTGTGGCTGCTGATCATTGCTGCATTGGCAGCGGGCATCGGCCTTCGGCAGCCGCAGCCACCGGACGAGCCGCGCTTCGTGCTGGCCGCACGGACCATGGTCGAGAGCGGGCAATGGCTGCTGCCGCATCGTGGCAGCGAGCTGTATGCCGAGAAACCACCGGTATTCATGTGGCTGCAGGCGGCCGCCTACGAGGTGGTCGGCAGCTGGCAATGGTCGTTCCTGCTGCCGTCATTGCTGGGCGCCCTGCTGAGTCTGTGGCTGGTGTCGGATCTGGCACGGCGGCTGTGGTCGCCGCGGCATTCCATCTATGCCCTCGCGGCGCTGTTCTGCACGCTGCAGTTCGGGCTGATGGCCAAGCGTGCGCAGATCGACATGGTGCTGGTGGGGATGACCACCGTCGCCCTGTGGGGCTTGATGCGGCACCTGTGCGAGCGTCGCAACCTGCCCGCGTTGTGGCTGGCCGGTTTCGCCGCCGGTGTCGGCACGGTGACCAAGGGCGTGGGTTTCCTGCCGCTGCTGCTGGTGCTGCCCTGGTTCGGCTGGTGGCTGTACCAACGCCGTCGCGGGCACCGTGTGGAGGGTCCGCACCCGGCAACGCTGCTGTGGTTGATCCCGGCGTTCCTGCTGGGCGTGGGCGTGTGGCTGGCGCCGCTGGGCTGGGCCCTGCTGCATACGCCCAGCGCCGAACTGCAGGCCTACGCGCACGAGCTGTTGTTCAAGCAGACCGGCACCCGCTACGCCAATGCCTGGCACCACCGGCAGCCGGCCTGGTACTACCTGCAGGTGATCCTGACCCTGTGGCTGCCGGGCAGCCTGCTGCTGCCGATGCTGTTCAAGCCCTGGTGGCGCCGCATCCTTCGTGGCGATCGCCGCCAGTGGCTGCTGCTGGGCTGGGCCGTACTGGTACTGGTGTTCTTCAGTGCCAGCCCGGGCAAGCGCGAGGTGTACCTGCTGCCGATGCTGCCGGCGATGGCACTGGCCGTGGCGCCGCTGCTGCCCGGCCTGCTGCGCCGCGTGTGCGTGCGCCGCTACCTGTTCGGCTACAGCGTGGTGCTGATGCTGGCCACCGGCGTACTCGGCGTGATGCTGATGACCGAGCACCCATGGGCGTTGGCGCAACTGCAACGCCGCGCCATGCCTGAGACGTTGCTGCCGGTGCTGGGCGATGGCCTGCTGACCTTCGCCATTGCCCTGGCCACGCTGATCGTGTGGCTGCGGGTACGCCGTGCCGCGACGCTGGTACTGCTGACCCACGGCATGCTGTGGATGCTCTACGGCCTGGTGCTGATGCCTGCACTGGACCCCTTCGCTTCGGCGTCGGCACTCATGCGCCGGGTGGGCGCGCGGATCGGACCCGACGCCGAACTGGCGCTGGTGGCCTGGCGCGAGCAGAACCTGTTGCAGGCCGACCGGCCGGTGCGCGAGTTCGGCTTCAAGCGGCCCTGGGCCGAGCAGTGGCACGACGCCGGCCCGTGGCTGGCCGAGGCACCGGGCAAGCGCTGGCTGCTGGTGCTGGACGATGCGATGAGCCCGTGCGTGGACCCGGGCAAGGTGATCGATATCGGTATTGCCAACAGGAATCGCTGGCAACTGCTTCCCGGTACCGCGTGGGACGCGGAATGCCACGCCGAACGGGCCGGCGCGACCGCCGAAGAAGACTGAACGCTGACACGTGCCGGACAAGCATTAACCCGGCACGAACGAGCGTCCGACCCTTCTCCGACATCCAGGTGACGAGCATGGCCGCGGATTCCCGACCCGCCCTTTCCCAGCATGCCCGTCCGTCCCCTTGATTCGGTAGCGCCGCTTGCGACATCGCCACTGGCGTCAAAATTCGCCGTAACTCACCTCTGGCTGCCTGTCGCAATCGGTCTGCCCGTGTTTACGCTGCTGATGGGTTTCGGCGGCGACCAATGGGTGGCCGATCACCTGTTCCGCCTTGAGGGTGGCCATTGGGCGCTACAGGACGCCTGGGTCACCCGCACGGTGGTGCACAAGGCCGGCAAGTGGCTGAGCACGGCTGCTGCGCTCGTGGCGATCCTGCTGTGCTTCCACCACTGGCGAAAGGGTCGCGATCGCACCCTGCGGTGGGCGCTGCTTTATGTCGTGATTGCCATGGCCCTGGGCACCGGTGTGATCTCCCTGCTGAAGTCGCTGGTGCCGATGGAATGCCCCTGGGACCTGCTGCGCTACGGTGGCCACCAGCCGTTCATCGGGCTTTTCACGGCACGCCCCGCAGGCATGGCCGCACAGGCCTGCTTCCCGGCCGGCCACGCCAGCGCGGGCTATGCATGGTTGTCCCTGTACTTTTTCGCCTTGCTGTGGCGCCCTTCATGGCGCTGGGCCGGGTTGTGGATCGGCCTTGGCACCGGCCTGGTATTCGGCGTGAGCCAGCAGCTGCGGGGCGCGCATTTCCTTTCGCATGACGTTGCTACTGCGTTGATCTGCTGGCTGCTTTCGCTGGGCCTGTATCTGATCGTCAAACGCGTCCTGGCCCGCCGTCAGCTGGACCGTCCCCACCGCCAGGAGGCAAACGCATGAGTGCATCGGTCCAACGCCCCGCCCGCCTTCCCGCGTTGGCGAACCTTCGCCGCTGGCGGCCGCAGCTGTCCACCGAAGCACTGATCGCACTGACCAGCCTGTTCTTCGCAGTGGCAGGCAATGGCCTGTTCTGGCACAGCGCGATGGCCAGCCATCCGGGCAGCCTGCGCTACGCGCTGTCGCTGCTGCTGTTGCTGCTCGGTGCGCACGGCGTGCTGCTGGGCATCCTGGTCTGGCGCTGGAACGCCAAGGTGGTGATCAGCCTGTTGCTGCTGGTGACCGCATTCGCTGCGCACTACATGAGCCGTTACCACATCTACCTGGATGCGGACATGCTGCGCAACGTGCTGGCGACCGATCCCAAGGAAAGCCGCGAGCTGATGACCGTGTCGCTGCTGTGGCCGGTGTTGTTGCTGGCAGTGCTGCCGATGGCGGTGCTGTGGCGCGTGCAGCTGCGCCGCCGCAGCTGGGGCCGCAGCCTGCTCTGGCGCTTCGGCTTCCTGGTCGTGGCGGCAGTGACCGCGATGGGCGGCGCATTGATCTCGTTCCAGGACGTCTCGGCACTGATGCGCAACCAGCGCGAAGTGCGTTACCTCGCCACCCCGGCCAATGTGCTGCTGGGCATGCCGCGTGCACTGCGTGGCGACAACCCGGTGCAGCGCGCACCGAAGTTGCCGATCGGTACCGATGCCAAGGCCACCCCGCGCGCGCCGGCCAGCAAGCCGCGCCTGCTGGTGATCGTCATGGGCGAGACCGTGCGCGCGCAGAACTGGGGGCTCAACGGTGGCCGTAACACCACCCCGGAACTGGCGCAGGCCAGCGTGATCAATTTCCCGGACATGCACTCGTGCGGCACCAGCACCGAGGTTTCACTGCCGTGCCTGTTCTCGCCATGGGGCCGGCACGACTACGACGAGAAGAAGATCCGCGCGCACCAGTCGCTGCTGCACGTATTGAACCGTGCCGGTATCGCGCCGCTGTGGCGTGACAACCAGTCCGGCTGCAAGGGCGTGTGCGAAGGCCTGGACTTCCAGTCATTGTCCGATGCGACCACCCCGGGCCTGTGCGCTGACGGCCGCTGCATGGACGAAATCCTGCTGCAGGACCTGGCCACCCAGGTACGTGCAAAGCCGGGCGACCGGATGGTGGTGCTGCATCAGCTGGGCAACCACGGCCCGGCCTACTTCGAGCGCTACCCGCCCGCGTTCCGCCGCTTCACCCCCACCTGCGATACCCGCGACATCGGCCGCTGCTCGCGCGAAGAGATCACCAACAGTTACGACAATGCCGTGCTGTACACCGATCACTTCCTGACTAAGACCATCGGTACGCTGCAGGGCATGCAGGACTACGACACGGCGATGATCTACCTGTCCGACCACGGCGAGTCGCTGGGCGAGAAGGGCCTGTTCCTGCATGGCGTGCCCTACGCCATCGCCCCGGCCGAGCAGACCCGGGTACCGATGACGATGTGGTTCTCGCAGGGCTTCGCCAGCAGCCGCGGGCTGGACCTGCAGTGCGTGCGCAAGCGTTCGGCGGCCTACACCGACCACGACAACCTGTTCCCGTCGGTGCTGGGCCTGATGCAGGTGAAGACCTCGCTGTACGAGCGCGACCGCGACGTGTTCGCCAACTGCGAGGGTTGAGGGTTGTCCGGCAGGGCTTGCAGCCCTGCACCTGCAGAGGCAACTGCAACCGCAACGGCCGAAGCAACAGCAACAGCGTGCATTCCGTGGGATGGCGGGGTGGGTCCGGTGGCGGGGGACGCCGTGAATCCGTCCCTGGAGGCTTGGCAGCCGCATCCATGCGGCTGACACCCCCGCCACCGGACCCACCCCGCCTTTGACAGTTTCCTGCGACCTGTTGAATCTCAATCGATCAATTTCGAATATCTGACAGATTCCATCCACGCATGGCGTGGATCTACCAGATCGCGGGGAACTGTCAGAGGTGGGGCGGTGTGGGCTT
>NZ_JAOECR010000059.1:0-25037 GCF_029836955.1 Stenotrophomonas sp. GD04054
CCCTGGGGAGGGAAAGCGATGAGCCTGCTGGCCTGGATCGGGATGTTCGCCGCCTGGAGCCTGTTCGCCACCTGGGTGCTGCGCTGGGGTGGCGCGGCCTGGATGGAAGGCTGGAAGTCGCTGGCCTTCGTCGACAGCTGGGGCAGCCTGTGGGACGAAGCGCAGATCAAGCTCTACTTCCTCTGCCTGTGGATCGTCTACGGGCTGTGGTTCCTGGCTGGCCTGTTCGTGCCGGAGTGGCGCGGCCTGCCGTGATTCCTCTTCATCGGTAGTGCCGGCCGCTGGCCGGCAACCGCCATTGTCCAAGGGTTGCCGGCCAGCGGCCGGCACTACCGATGCTCATGCACCTACCGTGCGATCATCCTCCCATGAAGATCTATCTTGTCGGCGGCGCCGTGCGCGACCGCCTGCTGCAGCGCCCGGCCGGCGACCGTGACTGGGTTGTGGTCGGTGCCACGCCCGCGCAGATGGAAGCGCAGGGCTTTACTGCGGTGGGCCGCGATTTCCCGGTGTTCCTGCACCCGAAGACCGGCGAGGAATACGCGCTGGCGCGCACCGAGCGCAAATCCGGCCGTGGCTATCGCGGCTTCGTGGTCGATGCCGATCCGGCGGTGACGCTGGAAGAGGACCTGCAGCGCCGCGACTTCACCATCAACGCGATCGCCTGCGATGAGGAAACCGGCACGCTGGTCGATCCTTACGGTGGCGTTCGCGATCTTGAGCAGCGCGTGTTGCGCCACGTCGGCCCTGCGTTCGTGGAAGATCCACTGCGCGTGCTGCGCGCGGCGCGCTTCATGGCGCGCTTCGCGCCACTGGGCTTCACCGTCGCCGAAGAGACCATGGCGCTGATGCGCGAGGTCGCCGCCAGTGGCGAGCTGGACGCGCTGGTGCCGGAACGCGTCTGGCAGGAACTGCGCAAGGCGCTGGTCAGTGAACGGCCCTCCGCCTTCCTGCGCACGCTGCACGATGCGCAGGCACTGGGCCCGATCCTGCCCGAGCTCGAAGCGCTGTATGGCGTGCCGCAGCGTGCCGAATTCCACCCGGAAGTCGATACCGGCATCCACCAGGAAATGGTCAGCGACATGGCCGCGAAGCTGGCACCGGGTGATGACCTGGTCGGCTTCGCTGCACTCACCCACGACCTCGGCAAGGGCCTGACCCCGCCGGAGGAATGGCCACGCCACATCATGCACGAGCAGCGCGGCATCAAACCGCTGAAGGCATTGTGCGCGCGGTTGAAGATTCCCACCGAGCACCAGCAACTGGCCGAAGCGGTCTGCCGCGAGCACTTGAACGTGCACCGCATCGACGAACTGCGCGATGCCACCGTCTTGGAACTGCTGGGCCGCTGCGATGCATTGCGCCGGCCGGAACGCGTGGCCCGCATCGCACTGTGCTGCGAGGCCGACAAGCGCGGCCGGCTCGGTTTCGAGGACGCCAACTACCCACAGGGCGAAACGCTCAAGCGCCTGCACCAGGCGGCGCTGTCAGTGCAGGCGCGGGATCTGGATACGACGCACCTTAAGGGTCCCGCCATCGGCGAAGCGCTGGCCAAGGCGCGGGTAAAAGCCATCGCCGCCGCCCGCTGAAGCCCTGGTAGTGCCGGCCGCTGGCCGGCACCTTCACATCGCCCGTCTATCGACGACGCTTGCGCGAGAAGTGGTCGACTGCATGAGCACCCAACAAGATAGGTTGCATCAAGAGGAAGAGCCAACCACCCAACCGGAGCGTCTCCACCGGATTGAACCGGGTGATGAACGCAGCTGCCAGTGCCAAACCCGCAAGAAGGCCGATCTCATAGACCCACAGCGATCGGTTAGAACGCTTGCCCACGATGCTCCTCTCCATTGAACAGGACGCACTTGCAAGCCATCGCCGCCGTCCGGCATCACGGGTAGTGCCGGCCGCTGGCCGGCAACCAGACAATCCCTGGATTCAGTGCGCCATGCCGCGGGTGATCGCCGCTGCACGCTGCTTTAGCTGGGCCACGGCATCGGGAATCATCTCCATGCCCACGTCCAGGCCCGGGTTCAGCACCAGGCCGACGCCGTCGCCGATACCGGCCAGCAACGCGTGCACCGCGATCGGCATGGCATGGGCAAACTGCGGCAGCTGCTCGTGCCACAGGCCGGCGCGCTCGGGGGCGGTGAACACCGCGAACATCGGCTCGCCGCTCTCGCTGGTCAGCACCAGCGGCGAGATGCTCTCGTCCCAGGCGCCATCTTCGCCGATGGCCTTGTCCAGCAGCACGAACGCCGTCGAGGTCAGCAGGCCGTCGAGGAACTGCGCTGCGGTCAGCGTGCCGTCCTGGGCCTGCAGCAGGCGCACCTCGAGGTCGTTGAGGGGTTCGAACGGGGTGTCGTGGTCCATGGTCGGTTCCGGTACGTGATTGCAGGGCAGACTTTAACAGGCCCGCTCCTCAACCGAGGAATCCATGACGCCACAGCCAGCCCAGCGCCGCCAGACCGGCCACCACCACCAGCATCAGCGGCAGGCCGAAGCGGTGCCGCCACGGGATCGGCACCCCTCCCAGCTGCTGGTCCATGGTCTCGGTATCCAGCACCCAGCCGTGCCCGCACCGGCAGCAGGCCAGCTCGTAGCGGCGATGGTAGGTGAGGCCGAACAGCAGGTCGATGCGCGCCATCTTGTAGCGCAGCTGGGGGGCGAACTCGGTTTCCGTCTGGCAGCGCAGGCAGTGGTGGGCTTCGGTCGGGCCGACCACCATCACCCGTTCCTGCTGGCCGATCAGGATCATGGATCAGCGGCCCTGGCAGGCGGGTTGGGCCAGCAGCCAGGCTTGGGCGGCGGCAAGGGTGGCCGCATCGCCTGTCGTCAATTCATCCGGAGTAATCCTGGCACCGGCGCCAGCGCCAGTGCGGTCTTTCATCACCGCGGTCGTCACCGCCAACACACTGCCATCCACCAAGGGCCGCGTATCGTTGCTTGTCGAGAAGCCCGCTGTCGACTGCCCGAAACTCCGCGTCTGGGGGCGCCCCCTGAATGACAGCATCGTCGCTTCGCCAGAGCTGGCGGTATTCGACCCGACCAGAACGGCGACGGGCGCGCCGGGCTGCTTGAGGGAATACCCCGGTCGACCGAATCCCAGCCTGGGACGACCATCAACCTGCACCATGGTCGGCGTCAGACTCCAGCGCCGCGACCCGTGGGCAGTAGCAAACCACCCGACCTCTTCCACGCCTGTCGACGACGTGCGCAGCAACGGCGCAACACCCAGCAGCATCGGCCACATGTTGCCCCCATGGTTGCTGCGCAGATCGACAATCCAGCCACAGCGATCGCCGCTTTCCTTGCCACGGATGACATCCTGCCATTGCAGCGCGCGCTGGATGTCCTGATTGAACTCGTCCTGCCGCGCAGCCCCCGGCGTGGCGGCATAGCCTTCGATGACCACCCAGCCAATGCGTGCATCGACGGCACCAGTCACTTTCGCCTTGGCAACGGCCTCAGCGCCGACCTGCTTCGAGCGCTCCGTGGCTTCACGCTTGCGTGCAAGCGTCATCCAGACACCATGCCCCCCGGTGCTCTCCACGATGATCTCACGCAGAGCGGTATGCAACGCACCCGGGTACGCCTGCAACGACGCCAGTCGCTTACGAGCGGCAGGCCAGTCCACTTTATCGCGGTACAAGGCTTCATGCTCGAGCAGATCCAGGATCTGTACCTGCGCTTCCGGCGAAGGTACTTCGGTGGTGGACGCGATGGCGGCCGTTGCGTTGGCTGCCAGAAGGGTCAGTATCAGCGCGCCATTCCCAGGCACTCCCTTGCACATCTGCATGCGACGTTTCCTTGTCGTTGGGTCAGGTTCACAGCATAACCGTGGCGAATCATGCCGCGCCATTATGCGGATAGCCGTTGTAGAGCCGAGCCCATGCTCGGCTGCATGGGACACGATCAAAGCAGCCGAGCATGGCTCGGCTCTACAGGGTCATGGCGCCGGTGGAATCTGTGCCGACCAAGGTCGACACCTACCAGAGCGGGTCTCGTAGCGGCGATGGTAGGTGAGGCGAACAGCAGGTCGATGCGCGCCATCTTGTAGCGCAGCTGGGGGGCGAACTCGGTTTCCGTCTGGCAGCGCAGGCAGTGGTGCGCTTCGGTGGGGCCGACCACCATCACCCGTTCCTGCTGGCCGATCAGGATCATCGATCAGCGGCTCTGGCAGGCGGGCTGGGCCAGCAGCCAGGCTTGGGCGGCGGCAAGGGTGGCTGGTCCGCTGGGGGTAGCCTGATCCGGCTGCATCCTGCCACCGTCGCCCTGGCCGTTACGGTCGGTCATGACGTTGTGGGTCAACAGCAAGGTGGTACCGTCCACCAGCGTCGTCGGTCGATTGCCGGTAGAAAAGCCCGCGCTCGGCTGACCGAAACTACGACTCCCTGGTTGCCTTCGAAACGCAAGTGCCACTGCTTCGCCGGAGCTGGCAGTGCCTGCCCCCATCACCACCGCCACCGGTGCCGTGCCCGCACGCAGCCGATACGCGCCCTGTCGTGAACGCAGCATCGATGCGTTGCCTTGCACGACTTCACCTTCCGCCTGCCGCCACCACAGCAATCCATTGGCACTACGGAAAGCGCCGATCAACGCCCCCTGCGTATCCGGCGTTCCATGCAGCAATGGCAACAAACCAAACAACATCGGCCACATGTTGCCGCCGCCATTGCTGCTTACATCCACTACCCAGCCGCACCGCATGCCGTCATCCAGGCCAGCGATACGCTCCTGCAACGCCAGCGCGTAGACCTTGCGTGCATCATAACGTTCCGATTCGCTGCGTTGCAGATCTTCCACGAAGGGGCTCACCCGCAGCACGCCGATGCGGGGATTGGCGTGCCTGGGGACAGCGAGGTCGGTCGCCTGAGCGGCATTCAAGCGCTGAGCACGTTCGGAGCGCTGACGCTGCTCGCTTGGTGAAAACCAACGGCCGTGGCCTCCGCTGCTGCGTGCGGCGGCCTCATCCAGAACACGGCGCTGTTGTGCGCGGTCATCACCTGCGGCGTTCAGGCGCGCGCGCACGTCGTTCCAATCGACGCGGCCACGGTACAAGGACTGGGTTTCCAACAATTGCAGCATCTGCTCACGCGCTTCGGGCGACGGCAGCTCCACTGTTTCCTCTGCAACAGCGGCCGCAGATGAAAGCAGCAGCATGGCGAGCATGGCGGCACGAACATTCCTTAGGTCCAGCATCGACGACTCCTTGTCATGTATCGAAGCCATAGGATAGCCGTGGCGGGATCGATCTCGCCACGCACCAGTGTTCTATAGAGCCGAGCCCATGCTCGGCTCTGTGGGATTGGACCGAAGCAGCCGAGCATGGCTCGGCTCTACAGGGTCATGGCAGCGGAGAGAGTCGTGCCGACCAAGGTCGGCACCTACCAGAGCAAGGTCATGGCGCCGGTGGAATCTGTGCCGACCAAGGTCGACACCCACCAGAGCAAGGTCATGGCGCCGGTGGAATCTGTGCCGACCAAGGTCGACACCTCACAGAGCGGGTCATGAAATCCATACCCGGCGCTACCAGTCCGCGCGCAGGCCGATGTTGCCTTCGATGATGCGGCGCTTCTCGTTGCGGTCGCCGCCCAGCTCGCGCGTGTAGTCGGCCACGGCATAGGCGCTGATGGTGCGGTTGAAGCGCCCGACCACACCCACGCCTGCTTCCAGTGCACGCGAGCGCTGCGAATTGATGATCGTGTCGTTGTCGAAGCCGACGCGGTCCTCGCCTGAACGGCCGTGCCAGTAGTTGAGCTTGAAGTACGGTTGCCAGCCGTTGTCGGCCAACTGGTAATCGCCGGCCAGGCGCAGGCCGATGCGGCCGGTCCAGGCATTGTCGTTGTCGAAACGCACGCTCGATACTTCATCGCGGCGGTCGTCCAGCGCGGTGCGCTGCCAGATCACCTGCACCTGCGGTTCCAGCCACCATGCGGACTGACCGAAGTGCAGCAGCGGCTTGCCCGCCTCCACCGACACGCTGGTGCCATCGCCCTTGATCCCGAAGCCAAGCCCACGCGAGGAGCGTACGCGGCCGTCGTAGCGGCTCTGCATCGCCACGGCGTCGATGTAGCCACCGCTGCTGTCGGTGAAGGTCCAGTACAGGCCCACGTGCTTGTCGTCCAGGCGGCTCTGGCCTAACTGCACGTTCTCCCAGCCCAGTGCCAGGCCGGTGGTCTTGCCCTGCGCGCGGGTGCGGCCGACGAACACGCCGATCTGGTTGCGGTGGTTGTCAGAGGCAGCAGCCCACACATCGAGGCCGGCCTGCAGGCCCATCACATCGCCATCAAAGCCGGGCTGCGCATCCCCCTTCCAATGGATCTCGCTGCTCTGCCCCACCAGACGGCCCCAGGCCGTGCGGAATGCGCCCTGGTTGTACAGCAGGCGCTGCTCGCCCTGCCGCTCATGGAACGTGCCGAGGCTGGCCAGCGAGGTCTCGCGCAGCAGCGGCGGCACCACGGCGTAGGTGGCGGTTTCCACGCGGTACAGCGGCACCACTGCGCCCTCGGCGGGGCGCGCGCCCGGCGTCGGCGGCGCACCTGTACCGGGCAGGCTGCCACCCGCCACCGGTACGTCCGGCACCGCCGGATCACTGGGCGGCGCCACCGGCACGGGTTCCGGCGGCGGTGGTGGCGGTGCGGTCTCGCCTGCGGTCAGATCCGGATCGGTGGCACCTTCGGGCGGCGGTGGCGGTGCTGGGGTGATCGGTGGTGGGGGTGCGACGGGTGGCGTCGGCGGCGGCGGCACGCCATTGATACCGCTTCCGTTGGGCGCCGGTGCAGGCCCGGCCACCACGGTCGAGCGCAGGTACCAGTTCTCGCTGGTACCGGCACTGACACCGCCCTTGAACAGGAAGTACTCGTAGGCACCGGCTGCCACCGGTGCGAACAGCGAAAACGCGCCCGGCGCGGTGCGACCACCATTCAAGGCCTGCACCACCAGGATGCCATCGGCCAACGTGGCCGCTCCACTGCCTCCAGCGTTGATGACGCCGATGCCGGTCGTGCCGGTGGCGGCACCGCCATCGATCACCAGTCGATCGCTGGTGGAATTGTCCGCGCCGAGCACGGTACGCAGGTACAGGCCACCGCCGTCACCGCGGTAGTTGCCACGCACTGTGAACACGTCGCCAGCGCCGGTACCGGTCAGGTCGATGCGCCCGGCATTGACCATCTCCACCAGTGTGCCACTGTTGAACGGACGGACGGCATAGCCGCCACTGCCCGCGTAGACAGTGCTGGTGTCATCCACCGTGAGCGTGCCGGTGCCGGTTCCGCTGTCACCCAGCACCAGATCACCATCGAAGGTCAGCTCGGTGCTGTTGGCCAGGCTGATTGTCTCCCAGTTCTGGAAGCGTCCCACGCCCGCAGCCTTGACGTTGTTGAAGTTGAGCTGATCGATGCCACTGCCACCGTCGAACAGCGGCACTGCACCAAGGTTGCCCTGGTTGAGGTTGCTGAGGTTGGCCACGTCGTTGTCCGGCCCCATGTCGATCGCGCCGTAGACGATGCCGCCGCCGTTCCAGTTGAAGGTGTCGTTGCCGGTGCTGAGCAGTACCTGGCCGCGCACGGTGCCATCGGTGATGGTCACGCTGTCGGCACCACCACTGACACTGATGTTGCCGCCGATGTAGGCCGTACCCGAGATGATGATGGTGTCGGTGTCGAAGCCGGTGACCACGTTGCCCTCAACGATGCCGCCGGACTGATCCCACAGATTCTTGTCCAGCTTCATGTTGACGCGGCCGATGCGGCCAGCGGTCATCCAGGCCTGGTCGCCATCCTCGAACGCACCGACGATGCGGCCACCGCTCATGCGGAAGGTATCGATGTTGTCGCCCTGCTGCAGCGCGCCGATCGTGCCGCCACTCATGACGAAATCATCGCGGCCACTGCCCTGCACCACCACGCCGGTGACGGTGCCGCCGGTGACAGTCATCTGGTCATCGCCACCGCCCTGGTCGACGCTGTCGATCGTGCCGTCACTGAGCAGCAGCACATCGTTTCCATCGCCCTGCAGTACGCCTCCGGTGATGCTGCCGGCCTGCATCTCGAGGCGATCGTTGCCCGCATCGAACTGCACGCCGGTCTGACCACTGATCGTTCCCCGATTGACCAGCACGCTGTCGCCTGCGCCGATGAACTGCAGGGCAATGTTGTTGCCGGTGCTGATGCTGCCGCGGTTGTCGACGCGGCTGCCGCCCCCAAGCTGCACGGCCGCACCGCCCACCGAACTGATCGTGCCCTGGTTTGACAGCAGGTGACCACCGGCACCGACCAGCACGAGGGCCGATCCACCACCACTCTGCTGCAACTGGGCACCATTGCCGATGTTGACGGTGATTCCGGCCGCGCCACTGGCGGCAACGGGAACGGTCTGCGGATTCGGTGCGTTGGCATCACAGGTGACGGTCTGGCCGGCGGTCGGTGCCGGGTTGTTGCAGCCCGCCCAGGCGACGCTGGCGGTCGTCAGAAGCAGGGACGGAACGGCGAGGGCCTGCAACACGGAAACAGCAAGGCGGCGCGGGCGGAACGCACGCGGAACGGCACGGGACATGGGGCACTCCTGGACGGGAAATCAGGAACTGCGTATGTGCGGCACTGCGCTTGCAGTCTGCCGTGTGGTGAACCGTTTCGACAGGTGAACTTGCGTGCAGAGAATCACAGTTCAGATGTGAAATCGCCCGGTCCTCACGCCAATGTGATGTGGCTGAAATCGTTCATTTTTTCGGCACTTGGGAATCACGCGCAAAGCATCCACGCATGGCGTGGATCTACTGACCCATCGCGCCCCGCCCGATTGATCCACGCCACGTGGCAATGAAGCGCATCGCCAGTAGTTCCACGCCATGCGTGGATTAGGCGCCATCAGATCTTCAGATAGATCTTCCGCCGGTCCAGCCACCACGCCACGCCCCACCACAGTGCGACGAACACCAGCGCCTGCAGCATCGACGCCAGTTCCAGCGCCTGCGGCATCGCCGTGGCCAGATGCTGCCAGATCCAGCCCCAGGCGCCGGTCGCCATCAACACCACCGACATCACCGATGCGCCCAGATAGGCGGTGATTGCATTGACCCCGAAGCGCCGGCCCAGCGCGGGCCAGCCCTTCTGGTCGATCAGCACGTGGCCCAGCCACAGCACCAGCGCCGCAAGACCGCCCGTCCACAGCACGTAACTGGGCGTCCACAGCTGTTTGTTCAGCGGCAACACGATGGCCAGCAACAGGCCGAGCACAGCGGTCGCCACGCCCAGCCCGGCCAATGCCGCCGAACGCCCGTTGCGCAGCAGGCCACCGGCAAGCAGGCCGAGCACCGTGCTGGCCAGCGCGCCCAGCGTACTCAGCAATCCTTCCGGGTCATGTCCGAGCCCGGTATCGGCATGCCACTGGTAGATCCACGGTGCGAACAGCGCGGTATCCAGACGACTGGCCGGATTGGTCCACGACGCCAGATCGCCGACGCCCAGCAGCAGTACGGTATACCCCACCAGCAGACTGACCAGTACGGCCGCCTGTGCGCGCGGACGCGCATACACCGCCAGTACGCCCACCAGCGCCGCGCATACCGCGATCCGCTGCAGTACGCCCCATATGCGGAAGTGATGGGTATCCAGCGCCCACCAGATCAGCAGGTGCAGCAGCGCACCGGCCACCAGGATGCGCAGTGCGCGCTCCAGCACGCCGCGTGCCAATGCCGGTCGCGCCGACGCGTCCAGCGCGCGTGGCGCCACGCTGAAGGCCATCGACACGCCCACCAGGAACAGGAAGAACGGGAACACCAGGTCGGTAGGCGTGCAGCCATGCCATTCCGAATGACGCAGCGGCGCGAACACCGCGCTCCAGTCACCCGGGTTGTTGACCAGCAGCATTGCCGCCACGGTAATGCCGCGCAGGGCATCGATCGAGCCCAGCCGGCGTGGCGGCATACTGTTCATCAGGCGGCCTCGTACTGTCCGGCAATCCAGGTGCCACGCACCTGCAGGGCATCGTCCAGCAGCACCAGGTCGGCCTGGTAGCCCTCGGCGATGTGGCCCAGACGATCGTCAACGTTGAGGAACTGCGCCGGATAGGTCGAGGCCATGCGCGCGGCTTCGGCCAGTGGCTGGCCGAGCAGCTGCACGGTGTTGCGCACCGCGGTGGCCATGTCCAGCGCCGAGCCCGCCAGCGAACCGGCGGCATTGCGCACCACGCCGTCGATGGCGGTGATGGTTTCGCCGTACAGCACGTAACTGGGATCGTCGGCGCCAACCGGCGGCATCGCATCGGTGACCAACAGCAGGCGACCACGCGGCTTGGCTGCCAGCGCCACGCGCAGGCTGGCCGGATGCACATGCACGCCATCGACGATGATGCCGATCCAGCTGTCGCGGTCCTCCAGCGCAGCACCCACCGCGCCGGGCTCACGGCCCTGCAGCGGCGACATCGCGTTGTACAGGTGGGTGAAGCCACGCACGCCTGCATCCAGACCGGCGCGGATCTCTTCGTAGGTGCCTGCGGTATGCCCAGCGGCAACGATCACGCCGCGCTCGACCAGCGCGCGAATGGTCTCCAGCGGCACGCGTTCCGGTGCCAGCGTCAGCAGTGTCACACCGTTGTCCAGCGATGCGGCCAGCGCGATCTCTGCTTCGTCTGGCACACGGAACTTGCTGGCATCGTGCGTACCCTTGCGGGCCGGCGCGATGTACGGTCCTTCCAGATGGATGCCGATCACGCCTGGCACACCCTGCGCGATCGCCTCGCGCAGCGCATCGATGGCTTCACGCATCACGCCTACGTCATCGCTGATCAGCGTCGGCAGCATCGCGGTGGTACCGAAGCGGCGGTGCGCCTGCGCGATGGTCCGCAGCGACGCCACGTCCGGCGTGTTGTTGAACAGCGCGCCGCCGCCACCATTGACCTGCACATCGATGAAACCGGGCAGCAGCCAGCCACCGCCCAGATCAACCTGCTCGGCGGCCTGGCCCAGCTGCGGCGCTGCATCGGGCAGCAGCGCGCTGATGCGGCCGTGCTCGATCACCACCGCCAGATCATCGCGGAATTCGTCGCCTGCCAGGATGCGGGCATTGCGCAGGACCGTGGCCATCACACCGTCTCCGTGACCTTGTTCAGGTGCGGCGGCAGATCCGGGTTGAAGCCACGACGCAGCGCCAGCGCGTTGATGGCGCGGTAGAAGCTCTGCACGGTCAGCAGAGGTGCGCACAGCGGATGCGGCGCGGCCGCTACCGGCAGGTTGCCGCCGGCACCGGCCATCCACACCTGCGCGCCACGCGAAGTAAATTCTTCGACCACCGCACGAGTGCCGGCGCCGGTTTCGTCGGGCTGGGCAAAGGCCAGCACCGGGAAGCCGCGATCGACCAGCGCCATCGGGCCGTGCTTGACCTCGGCCGAGCTGTAGGCCTCGGCATGCAGGCTGCAGGTTTCCTTGAACTTCAGTGCGGCTTCCTGCGCAGCGCCGAGGCCCAGCCCGCGGCCGAGCACGAACAGGTTGGTCGCCTCGACCAGACCCTCGGTCACCGGCGTCCAGTCGCACTGCCAGGCCTCGCGCATCGCATCCGGCAGCAGATCCAGCGCATTGCGCAGGCTGCTGTCCTGCTTCCAGTACGCGGCCAGCTGCAGCAGTGCGGCCAGCGAAGCCAGGTAGCTCTTGGTCGCTGCCACGCTCTTCTCGGCACCGGCATGCAGCGGAATGACCGTGTCGGCCAGCTGCGCCAACGGCGAATCCTCGACATTGACCAGCGCGATCACGCGCGCGCCGGCGGACTTGGCAGCTTCCGCGTTGCGCAGCAGGTCCGGGCTCTTGCCCGACTGCGAGATGACGATGAACAGCGCGCCACGCAGCTGGAGCGGTGCGGCATAGACCGACCCCACCGACGGCGAGGCCGAGGCCACCACCAGGCCCAGCTGGGTTTCCAGCAGGTACTTGCCATAGGTGGCGGCATGGTCGGAGCTGCCGCGTGCGCAGGTGACCACGAACGGCGGCGGCGCGGCGCGCAGGCTGGCGGCCAGGGTTTCCATGGTGGCGTGGTTGCGCGAGAACTGGCGCGCGACCACGTCGGCCGCTTCAGCGGCCTCGGCGAACATCAGGGTGGACGTGGGGTCTGACAGCGACATGGCAGGCTCAGGCAGGATCGGAAGGAAGGGGGCGTGCGCCGGCCGGGCGCATCGGCGCGGTCGAACCGCGCACCACCAGCTGCGGCACGAAGCCCTGGTTGTGCAGCGGTGCCGGCGCATCGTCATAGGCGTCGCTGCGCAGCTGTGCGATCAGCAGGCGCGCGGCATGGCGGGCGATGTCTTCGGTGGCCTGCTTGGCGGTGGTCAGCGGCGGCCACGACTGGCGCGAGAACGGGCTGTCCTCGAAACCGGCGATGGACAGGTCATACGGCACGTTCATGCCCGCCGACTTCGCGGCGGCCAGCACACCGGCGGCGATTTCGTCGTTGGAACCGAAGATGGCCGTGGGCGGCTCGCGCAGCGCCAGCAGGCGGCGTGCGCCCCGGAAACCATCGTCGAAGGTGTAGTCGCCCTGCACCACCAGGTGCTTGTCCACGGTCATGCCGTAGTCCTTCAGTGCGGCTTCGTAACCGGCATAGCGCTCGCCCGATGAGCGGTGCGAGATGCCGCCCCAGAGGAAGCCGATGCGCTGGTGGCCCAGCTGGATCAGGTGCTCGGTGATCTCGTAGGCGGCCTCGCGGTCGTCGACGAACACGCAGGCGCCGTCGGCCGGGTCTTCGGTGGCGGCAATGATGCGCACCAGCTTGATGCCGCGCGCGGTCAGTGCCTGGATCAGGTCGCGGCGCTCGGACATCGGTGCGGTCAGCACCAACCCGGCCAGGCGCGAACGCTGCACCCAGTCGGCCAGCTCATCGGCCAGCAGCGGCGAGCTGGAATCGCAGGGATGGATCTGCAGGCCGAAACCGGTCTCGCGGCACGCGGCCAGTACGCCGTTCTGCACGCCGATGATGTGGTACGGGTTCGGGTTGTCGTAGACCAGCCCGATCACGAAGGTGGTGCCGCTGCGCAGGTTGCGCGCGGATGGATCGGGTTCGTAATCGAGTTCAGCGATGGCACGCAGCACCCGCGCACGGGTGGCCTGCATCACCGAAGGCTCGTTGTTGATCACCCGCGAGACCGTCTTCAGCGAGACCTTGGCCTTTTCCGCAACGTCCTTGATGGTCGCTCTGCGCATGGGTTTTCCCTGGGGTTGGCTGCCGTCCATCATCGCCGATCAGGCCTTGTCCTGCGGCAGGCCGGCGCGGTGGCCGACCACCGAGTAGAACAGGATGTACAGGTAGCACGGCACCATCAGCAACACGAACACCAGCTGGAAGTCGATGTGCTGCTTGAGCACGGCGAACAGCTGCGGAATGATCGCGCCACCGGCAATGCCCATCACCAGCAGGGCCGAGCCGGTTTCGGTGAAGCGGCCCAGGCCGCGGATCGCCAGCGGGAAGATCGCCGGCCACATCATGGCGTTGGCGAAGCCCAGCAGGGCCACGAAGGCCACCGAAACGTAGCCGTGGGTGGCCCAGGCACCCAGGCAGAACACCACGCCCAGCACCGCCGAAATGGTCAGGTAGCGCGACTGCGACACGACCTTGGGGATCAGCAGCAGGCCGACCACGTAGCCCACCAGCATCGCGCCAAGGGTAAGCGAGGTGAACATCTTGGTCTGGTCCAGCGGCAGGTCGAAACCATGGCCGTAGGTGCCGATCGCATCACCGGCCATCACCTCCACGCCCACGTAGACGAACAGGCACAGCACGCCCAGCCACAGGTGCGGGAACTGGAAGATGCTGCGGCGCTCGGCGGCACCGGCAGCCGCCGGCGTGGCGTTGGCTTCGGACGACTTGATTTCCGGCAGCGGCGAGAACAGCACCGCCACCGCCAGCACCACCAGCAGCGCAGCCATCGCCAGGTACGGGGTGTGGATCTTGGCGGCAAACTCGTTCAGCAGCGCGGCCTTGGTCACCGCATCTGCCGCCTGCACCTGCGCATCGAGGTCACCGATGCCGTGCAGCACCAGCGTGCCGATAAGCACCGGCGCCAGCATGCCAGCGATCTTGTTGCAGATGCCCATCAGCGCGATGCGGCGTGCCGCCGTCTCGATCGGGCCGAGGATGGAGATGTAGGGGTTGATCGCAGTCTGCAGCAGGGCCAGGCCGCTGCCGATCACGAACAGGCCGCCAAGCGCGCCCGGGTACCAGCGCTGGGTGGCGAACTCACCGAACAACGCAGCACCACCGGCCATCACCAGCAGGCTCAGGCTCAGGCCCTTTTTCATGCCGGTGCGGCGCAGGATCCAGGACGCCGGCAGGGCCAGGAAGAAGTAGGACAGGTAGAACACCATCAGCACCAGGAAGGCGCCGACCTCGCTGAGTTCAAAGGCGAGCTTGACGAAGGTGATCAGCGGGCCGTTGAGCCAGGTGAAGAAGCCGATCAGGAAGAACAACACGCCAACGATGGCGATGGAGGTGGCCACGTTCGGGCGCGCGCTTGCAGCGGGGACGGCGGACATCAGGAGGGCTCCTGCGGCGACGGCCGCAGAACACGGCGTCGGAGAGTGGCTGGGAACAACGTTGTCACATTCTTTCGATGGACAGCTGCGGTTTGTCAACTTCCACGCGCAGCCCTGTGAACCTCGTGCTGCACTGCGCAACCCGATCGCAACGCATCGTGCTGAATGCGCCGAAGGCCTTGGCCCATGTGCGGCAACGGTTCCCACGTGAAACCCGCACTCACGCCATGTAAACGTTTACTGCATGTCGCATTCGTTGCGATGCAGCAACGAAAGTGTCACGAACTCGTTGACATCGTTGTCAGCGGGGTTACAGACTCCGCCCCAATCGCCGCCCCCGATCCCGGGGCCGGCCCCACCTGCAGCAGGAGCCCGCGTGACCGCCAGCCACCCCGCCCCGGCCCATGTCCTGTCCCGAGTCGCGCCGACGTTCCTGGCCGCCGACGTCGGTGGCACCCATGTGCGCGTGGCCCGGGTCCAGGCCAGCGGTGATGCCGCCCATCCGGTGCAGGTGCTGGAGTACCGCAAATACCGCAACGCCGACCATGCCGGCCTCAGCGCGATCCTGTCCGACTTCCTCGGCGAAGGCCCGCGGCCCACGCATTGCGTGGTCGCCAGTGCCGGCTACGCACGCGAGGACGGCACGGTGATCACCGCCAACCTGCCGTGGCCGCTGTCGGCGCGCCAGGTGGAAGCCGACGTCGGCCTGCAGCGGGTCTACATCGTCAACGACTTCGAAGCCGTGGCCTACGCCGCCGCGCAGGTTGACGCCAGTGGCGTGCTGCACCTGTGCGGACCGGAAACCGCCGCCCGCGGCCCGACCCTGGTGGTCGGCCCCGGCACCGGCCTCGGCGCCGCGCTGTGGATTCCCACCGCGCACGGTCCGGTGGTATTGCCGACCGAAGCCGGCCAGCCGACCCTGGCAGCCAGCACCGAACTGGAAATGGCCATCGTCCGCCACATGCAGCGCGACCGCGCGCACGTGTCGATCGAACACGCGATCTCCGGCCCGGGCCTGATGAACCTGTACCGCGCGGTGTGCGCACTGCAGGGCCAGGCGCCGAGCCTGACCAGCCCCGACGCGGTCACCGCTGCGGCCATGGCCGACAGCGATGCACATGCGCGCCAGGCGCTGGATGTGTTCTGCGGCCTGCTCGGCAGCACCATCGGCGACATGGCGCTGTTCTACGGCGCCCACGGTGGCGTCTACCTGGCCGGCGGCATCCTGCCGCAGATCCGTGAATACCTGCACGCCAGCACTTTCGTCGACCGCTACCTGCAGAAGGGACCGATGGGCGAAGCGCTGGCACGCATCCCGGTGAAGGTCGTCGAGCACGGCCAGCTGGGCGTGGTCGGCGCTGCCAGCTGGTACCTGCAGCAGTCGGCCGCCTGACACCGCAACAGGCTTCAACGCAATCGCAGCACGCAGTACGTGGCACGCCAACGCACGGGACTTCGCCGCCGCCCCGCGCATGTCATCGCAACCGTAATCGAACACCGCCGCCGGCATCCAATCGAGTGATGAGGAGAGACATCATGAACACCCGCAAGACCCTGCTTTCGGCCGCCATCGTCAGCTGCCTCGCCTTCAGCGCGCACGCGCAGCAGGCCACCCAGACCGCCACCGACCTGGATACCGTGCAGGTCACCGGCATCCGTGGTTCGATGGAAAAGTCGCTGGATACCAAGCGCGAAGCCAATGCGCGCGTGGAAGTGGTCACCGCCGAAGACGTGGGCAAGCTGCCCGCGCACAACGTCGCCGACACCCTGCAGCGCCTGCCGGGTGTGAACATCAGCTCGTCCAGCGCCGACGAAGGCGGCTTCGACGAAGCCGACCGTGTCAGCCTGCGCGGCACCAGCCCGAGCCTGACCCAGACCCTGATCAACGGCCATACCGTCGGCTCGGCCGACTGGTTCGTGCTCAGCCAGGGCAACAACGTCGGCCGCAGCGTCAGCTACTCGCTGCTGCCGTCGGAACTGGTCAGCTCGGTGGAAGTGAACAAGTCCTCGCAGGCCAAGCTGCAGGACGGCGGCACCACCGGTACCGTTAACATCATCACCCGCAAGCCGCTGGAATTCTCCAAGCAGTTCACCGCGGAAGGCTCGATCGGCGCGGTGCGCTCGGACCAAGCCAAGTCGAACGACCCGCAGCTGTCGGCGCTGTTCAACTACAAGAACGATGAAGGCACCTTCGGCGTGATGCTGCAGGCCTTCAGCCAGAAGCGCGAGCTGCGCCGCGAAGCGCAGGAAATTCCGGGTGGCTTCTTCACTATCGAAGCCAACGATCCGGTGGCCAAGACCAACCCGGATCTGCTCGGCGTACAGGTTCCGGGCCTGCTGGGCTCAACCCTGTTCGAGCAGACCCGCAAGCGTACGGGTGGCCTGGTCTCGCTGCAGTTCAAGCCGACCGATGATCTGAGCTTCGTACTCAGCGGCTTCAGCTCCAAGCTGAAAGCCAACAACTACAACCGCAACTTCATGATGTTCGGCAACAGCTTCGGCAAGTCGCAGGCGCCTGATCCGGGCTATGTGGTGAAGGATGGCGTGCTGACGCAGGCCAGCTACAAGGGCATGCCCGACACCAACTACGCGGTGTACGACATGATCTACCGCGAGTCGACGGCCAAGACCAACTACATCACCCTGGATGCCGACTGGCAGGTCAGCGAAAACCTGACTGCGAAGTTCCAGGCCGGTACCACCAAGGGCACTGGCGAAACGCCGCGCCAGTACATCGCCGAGCTGTTGACTGCAAAGGGTGGCGGCGCCAGCTGGACCACCCATGGCAACGGCTCGCCGGTGGACTGGAATGTGGGGGGCGATATCAGTCCTGCCGGCGCCAGCTGGGGCGGCACCTGGGGCAACCAGCAGGTCACTGCGATCGACAAGGAAAAGTGGGCCAACGTCGATTTCAGCCAGTACTTCAACACAGGCGTGCTGAGCTCGATCGATTTCGGCGCGCGCTACGCCGACCACACGCGTGAAGCAAAGTCGCCGGAAGGCGCCACCCCAGGCAACATCTGGGACGCCCTGCGCGGCAGCCCCACCGCCAACTACCCGGGTGGCTTCGCCGGCGACATCGGCGGCAACTTCCCACGCAACATCTGGTACTACACCCCGGCAGCACTGCGTAATGCGGTGACCAACAACTCCGAATGGCTGTCGGGCAATGACGGTCCGGATGGCCGCCACAACTATGGCGCCGAATGGAAGGTGACCGAAAAGAACTTCGCCGCCTACGTGCAGGGCAACTTCAGCGGCGACCGCTGGAGCGGTAACGTCGGCCTGCGCTACGTCAACATCAAGCAGGACATCGATACCTACGCCACCGCCATGGGCTCGACCGTGCCGGACGTGAAGAGCCTGTTCGGTGCGTGGACCCGCGAAGCCTTCGAGAACAAGCACAACCGCGTGCTGCCGAGCGCGAACTTCAAGTACGACCTGCGCGACGACCTGGTGCTGCGCCTCGCCGCCTCGCAGACCCAGACCCTGCCCGACTACTCCGCACTGGGTGCGTCTTCGTACGGCTCGGATCTGAACCGAAAGGGCGGCGGCGGCAATCCGAAACTGAAGCCGGTGATCTCGACCAACTTCGACGCCAACCTGGAGTGGTACTTCATGCCGCGCGGCATGCTTTCGGTCGGTGCGTACTCGATGCGCCTGAAGGACTACGTGGCCTTCAGCACCGAGAAGCAGATGCTGTTCAGCGAGCTGACCAACCAGCTCGAGGAGTACGACATCTCGCGTCCGAAGAACGCCGATGGCAAGGTGCGCGGTATCGAAGTGGCCTACGAGCAGCCGATCGGCGAGTACTTCGGCGTCAACGCCAATTACACCTACGCTGATGGCAGCACCGAGCACACCTGGGCCGATGGAACCGACAACCTGCTCGGCACTTCGAAGAACACCTACAACGTGGGTGCCTACTTCGAGAACGACACCTTCGGTGCACGCGTCAGCTACACGCGCCGTTCGTCGTTCCTGATCGGCCTGTCCGGTGCCAACCCGTACTACCAGGATGACTTCGGCACGCTGTCGGCATCGCTGAGCTACAAGGCCACCGACTGGCTGAGCATCAGCTTCGATGCGCTCAACCTCAACAACCCGACCTACAAGTACTACCAGACCGCGGCCATCCCGACCTCGTTCTACAGCAACGGTCGCCAGTACTACCTCAACTTCCGCTTCAAGTACTGATCCAGCGGCGGCAACATCGCCGAGTCGTGCACGCACGCCGGGCCTGGGTCATTCCGGGCCCGGCGTTTTTCATGTATAGCGTTCATCGCACCGTTCCAAGGAGTCGTTCCGATGGTCAAGCCTTCCCGCGCCCGGACGCGCAGCGCAGTGCTGCTGGGCAGCCTGCTCGCCCTGCTGCCGGCACTGCCGGCACTCGCCGCCGATCCCACGCCTGCCGCTGAAGCACCCGGCGCGCAGCTGCGCGCCGGCAGCCTGATGCTGATTCCCGCCCCCAGCAATGTGCAGGCCGGCCAGGGCAGCGGCATCACCGTTCGCGCCGACACCGTGCTGCAGGCCGAAGGCGAAGTCGCGCAGCGCGTCGCCGCCCAGTTCGCCGACCTGTTGGCCCGCAGTGGTGGCCCGCGCCTGGTCCTGGCCAAGGGCAAGGCTGCAGCCAAGACCGGCAGCATCCGCTTCCAGATCGTGCCCACCTTCCGCGACAGCGGCGAAAGCTACACGCTGGAAAGCACCGCGCAGGGCGTGCTGGTGCAGGCCGGCAACGAAACCGGCCTGTTCTATGGCGCGACCACCCTCGCCCAGCTCGCCACCGGCGGCAGCAATGGGGTGCTGCCAGCGGTGCAGATCCAGGATGCGCCACGCTTCAGCTGGCGCGGTTTCATGCTCGACTCGGCACGGCATTTCCAGAGCCTTGACGAGATCAAGCGCGTGCTCGACGCAATGGCTGCGCACAAGCTCAACACCTTCCACTGGCACCTCACCGATGACCAGGGCTGGCGCATGGAGATCAAGCGCTACCCGAAGCTGACCGAAGTGGGCAGCTGCCGCCTGCCTGCCGGCGACGGTGGCATCGATCCGGTCAGCGGCCAGGAGCATCCGTACTGCGGCTTCTACACGCAGGACCAGATCCGCGAAGTGATCGCCTATGCCGCGAAGCTGCATATCCAGGTGATTCCGGAAATCGATGTGCCGGGGCACGCGACCGCAGCGATCGCCGCGTATCCGGAGCTGGGTTCGATCAATACCCCGCTGAAGCCGATCAGCGAATGGGGCGTGTTTCCGAACCTGTTCAACGTGGAAGGCAGCACCGTCACCTTCCTCGAGAACGTGCTGGAGGAAGTGATCGAACTGTTCCCGGCCAAGTACGTGCACGTAGGTGGCGACGAGGCAGTGAAAGACCAGTGGGAAGCCTCCAGGCAGGTGCAGCAGCGCATGCGTGCACTGGGCATCAAGGATGAGATGGCCATGCAGAGCCACATCATCAAGCGCCTGGAGACGTTCCTGGAGGAGCACGACCGGCGCCTGATCGGCTGGGATGAGATCCTCGAAGGTGGTCTGCCGCCGCAGGCCACGGTGATGTCGTGGCAGGGCACCGAAGGTGGCCTCGCTGCGGCCAGTGCCGGGCATGACGTGATCATGTCGCCGGTCGGCTACCTGTACCTGGATTACCTGCAGACTGCCTCGCCGAACGAACCGCCGGGCCGTCCGACCCAGGTCAATCTCGGCAAGCTCTACAACTTCGAGCCGGTGCCGGCCGAACTGGCCGCAGACAAGCGCGGGCACATTCTCGGCCTGCAGGCCAACATGTTCACCGAGCACACGCGCAGCTATGCACGCCTGCAGCACAACCTGTTCCCGCGCCTGGCCGCTGTGGCCGAGACCGGTTGGAGCACGCCGGAACATCGCGACTTCCGCGATTTCCTCGCACGCCTGCCGGCACAGCTGCAGCGCTACCGTGCCTGGGGCCTGGCCTATGCGCAGACCCCGTTCGAAGTAGGCGTGGACTATACCGATGATCGCGCGAAGAACACCGTGACCGTGTCGCTGGCCAATCCGCTGGGCTATGAGGTGCGCTACAGCACCGACGGACAGCCGGTGACCGCGCAGTCGCCGCTGTACCAGCAGCCGCTGACCGGAAAGCTGCCAACCACCGTGCAGGCTGCTGCGTTCTATCAGGGTCAGATGCTGGCGGCGAAGCCGACGGTTGCGGACTTCACTGCGCAATCGCTGTTCAGCCGCCGCAGTGATGAACTGCTCAGCTGCGTGGGCAAGAAGGGACTGGTGCTGCGCCTGGAAGACGATGGCCCGCGCGAGGGCCCCCGTGCAGTGTTCAACGTGGACATCTTCCAGCCGTGCTGGCGCTGGCCGCAGGCGCAGCTGGACGGTATCGGCAGCGTGGAAGTGCGTGCAGGTCGCATCCCGTACTACTTCCAGCTGGCCCACGACGAGCCCAAGCGTCGCTTCGAGAAGGCCAAGCGCGCGCATGGCGAGATGCAGGTGCGTCGCGGTGACTGCAGCGGCAAGGTGCTGGCCGAAGTGCCGCTGCCGGCCAAGCCGGATGCCGATGGCTTCGTGACCCTGCGTGCGACGCTGCCGAAGGACACCCAGGGCACGGGTGATCTGTGCATCAACTTCACCGGCGACACGCGCCCGGCGATGTGGGTGCTGGATGAGGTCACGCTGGGGAAATGACGGCAGGTCTGTCCTGGTGGGTGCCGACCTTGGTCGGCACCCCGGGCAGTTCATCCACGCATGGCCACGCATGGCGTGGATCTACGGATTCCATCCACGCATGGCGTGGATCTACAGGTGGGTGCCAACCTTGGTTGGCACGCCTTTACCCCCGCCAGCGCAGTAGCAGGTCGCGCATCGGGGTCAGTGCGGTGGCCATGCCGGCCAGCACGCCAATGGTGTTGGCCAGCGCATCCATTGGGTCAGCCATGCGATTGCTGGTCAGTGCGCCCTGCGCGAACTCGATGCCGATGCCCATCAGCACCAGGCCCAGGCCCACCCACAGCAACGGGCGGCCGCGACGGAACAGCTGCACCGCGCTGCCGGCCAGGATGAAATAGGCGAGGAAGTGCTCGCCCTTGTCGCTGTTTTCCGGCAGCGGGATCGGCGGCGGTGGGATCAGGCAGACCACGATTACCAGCAGTACTGCCGCCGCCCACAGCGCGGCCCAGAGCCGGGGCCGCCGCAGCGGCTTGATCACCGGCAACGCGTGGCTCACAGGCGCCAGCTCAGGTCACCCAGCTCGAAGGCCGGTTCGAAGTCGACGCCTCGCTGCAGGCCGATGGCCTGGAAGCGCTCGCCCATTTCCGTCGGCAGGGTCAGCTTCTTCACCTGGTCGCGCAGCTGGATGCGGCCGACCTCATCGGTGCGTTCCTCGGCCAGCAGCAGCACCTGGTCCAGGCCGTTGCCAAGCAGGAAACTGGCCTGGCTGCAGTAACCGGCCAGCTCGAAACCGCCGTGCATGCCGGCCTCGGCCATCGCGGTGAAATCCACCGACGCCGTGATGTCCTGCAGGCCCGGCCAGCGGTGCACGTCGTTGTGCACGTGGTGGCGGTAGAACGCACGCACGGTGCCATCGTCACGGTCGTGCTGGTAGAACTCGCCGCGGTTGTAACCGTAGTCGACGAACAGCATCGCGCCACGCTGCAGGCCACCGGCGACCGCCTGCAGCCAGTACGGCAGCTGCGGCAGCACTTCGGAGCGGTAGCCCTCGGCGAAGGGCTTTTCCAGATAGCGCTCGATGTGGCGTACCGCGCCATTGAGCAGGATGTCGGCCGGCTGCGCGCCGCGGATGAAGTTGCCTTCGGCATCCAGCTCCACGGTTTCCTCGTAGACCTCGCCATCCCGGATCAGGAAGCGCGGGGTCGGCAATGCGTCGATCACCTCGTTGGCGAACACCACGCCCTCCCAGTCCTCCTCGAACGGGCGGTCGACCCAGTCCACGCGCGCCGCCAGCTCGGCCGGCAGGTTCTGCTGCAGGCGCTGCTGCTGGCGTTCGCGCAGGTCGGCGCTGGGTTCGAGGATCGCGTAGCGCGACGGCAGTGCGTCGAGCTCGGCCAGGCGCATCAGCACCGCCTCGGCGAAGGCGCCGGTACCACCGCCGAGCTCCAGCATGCGCGCCTGCGTACCCAGCTGGGCGAACACCGGCGCCAGCGCATTGGCCACGCTGCCGGCGAACAGGCTGCCGAGCTCGGGCGCGGTGGTGAAGTCACCGCTGCCACCGAACTTGCTGGCGCCGGCGCTGTAATAGCCCCAGCCGGGGGTGTACAGGCACAGTTCCATGAAGCGCGAGAACGGCATCGCCCCGCCCTGCGCAAGGATTTCGGCGCGCAGGGCGGCGGCCAGCTGGTCGCTGTGGGCCAGGGCATCGGCTTCGGGCAAGGGGAAGGTGGGCTGCATGGCGTCTTCGAATGCGGTGACAATGGTGCACAGGATAGCCGAGCCTTGGAGGACCCTCGATGAGCGACACCCACCCCGTGGTCCTGATCACCGGCAGCGCGCGCCGGATCGGTGCAGCCATCGCCCGCCAGTTCCATGCCTGTGGCTGGTCGGTGGTGCTGCACGCCAACACCTCCAGCGCGGAGCTGCAGCAGGCCGCGTTCGATTTCGACAACGTGCGCCCGGGCAGCGTGCTGGCCCTGCAGGCCGACCTGCGCGACGCCGACGCCCTGGCCGACCTGGTGGAGCAGGCCGTCACCCACTTCGGGCGACTGGATGCACTGGTCAACAACGCCTCCAACTTCTTCCCCACCCCGCTCGGCCAGGTCACCGCCGAGGCGATGGACGAGCTGTATGCGGTCAATGCGCGCGCGCCGCTGCTGCTGTCACAGGCGGCGGCGCCCTACCTGCGCCGCCAGCAGGGCTGCATCGTCAACCTGACCGACCTGCACGGCACCGACCCGATGCGCGACCACATCGCCTACACCATGGCCAAGGCCGCGCTGGAGATGGCCACCCGCTCGCTGGCGCTGGAGCTGGCGCCGAAAGTGCGGGTCAATGCGGTAGCGCCGGGGGCGATCCTGTGGCCGGAACACGGCAAGGACGATTTCGCCCGCGAGGCGCTGTTGGCACGCACGCCGCTGGCACGGATCGGCACGGTCGAGGAGATCGCCGAGGCGGTCTACTGGCTGGTGGCCGAAGCCAGCTTCGTCACCGGCCACACCCTGCGCGTGGATGGTGGGCGTACGGTCAGTTGAAATGTTGCCGGCCAGCAGCCGGCAACCACCCTCATTCCAGGTCCACCACCTCGAACGCCTCGCCAAACTGCGTGTGCGCACGCCACAGCGTTGCCAGGTCCAACCCGCTGACCGGGTCGATGAAGCCCGGCGCGATGTCGGCCAGCGGCTTCAGCACGAAGGCATGCTTCAGCTCCGGGCGCGGAATGCGCAGGTGGCCAGGGCCTTCCACCACCAGGTCGCCGTAGAACACCACGTCGATGTCCAGGGTCCGGTCGGAGAAGCGTGGCCCGCTGCGATCGCGGCCGTGCGCGTCTTCCAGCGCATGCAGCCAGTCGTCCAGTTCCTGCAGCGGCAGGTCGGTCTCGATCGCCACTGCATTGTTGAGGAAGGCCGGGCCATCGAAGCCGACCGCGGCGGTACGGTAGGCCGGCGACACCTGCAGCGCGCCGAAGCGCTCGCGCAGGGCCGCCACCGCGGCGTGGAGGTAGCGGCGGGGCTGGACATTGCTGCCCAGGCTCAGGAGCACGGTCGTCATGCGGTTCAGGTGGCAGCGATGGGGGCGTGGACATGCCGTCGTCACGGCGGCCTGCCTACAATCCGGGACGCACATGATAGGGCACCGACATGACCTATTGCGTTGGAATCGAGGTGGACGAGGGCCTGGTCTTCGCTGCCGACACCCGGACCAATGCCTCGCTGGACGATGTGCGCGTGCACCGCAAGCTGCACGTGTTCGAGTACCCCGGCCAGGCAGCCTACGTGCTGATGGCGGCTGGCAACCTGGCCACCACCCAGCTGCTGGTGTCGCGCCTGGGGCGCGATGCCGCCGAACGGCGCACGCCCAACCTGCGCGACATGGCCCATCTGTTCGAAGCCTCCGAGTACGTCGGCCAGCTGCTGGTGGACAGCCAGGTGCACAGCAGCCACAGCGAACACGGCCATGACGGGGTCAACACCCAGGCCACGCTGATCTTCGGCGGCCAGATCGCCGGCGAGCGTCCCGGGCTGTACATGATCTACCCGCTCGGCAACGCCATCGCTGCTTCGCCGGAGACGCCATACCTGCAGATCGGTGAGTCCAAGTACGGCAAACCTATCCTCGACCGCATCCTCAGCCCGGCCACACACCTGGAGGATGCCGCGCGTACGGCGATCGTCTCGCTGGACTCCACCATCCGTTCCAACCTGTCGGTGGGCCTGCCGATCGATCTGGCGCTGCTGCGCGACGGCGAGCTGCGCATCGGCCAGCAGCTGCGGCTGGGCGCGGATTCGGCGTTGTATGCCGATATTCACCAGAACTGGTCGCGGCGGCTGGAACAGGCGATGGACGCGCTGCCGCGTTTCCCCTGGGAAACCCT
>NZ_JAOECR010000006.1:0-110825 GCF_029836955.1 Stenotrophomonas sp. GD04054
TGGCGCTTTTCCAGCACCGCCCGCGCATCATCCAGCGACAACCCGCGCGCGCGCAGCAGCACCAGCAGGTGGTACAGCAGGTCCGAGGCCTCGCCCAGCAACGCCTCGTCATCCTGCGCCACGGCGGCCAATGCGGTCTCCACGCCCTCCTCGCCCACCTTCTGCGCGATGCGGCGGATGCCGCCCTCGAACAGGCTGGTGGTGTAGCTGCCCGGCGGGCGCTGTGCCTCACGCATCGCCACCAGCTGGCCCAGCCCGCCCAGGAAATCCTTCGGCGCCTGGTCGAAACAGCTCTCGGCACCGGTGTGGCAGGTCGGCCCGGCCGGGCGCGCCATCACCAGCAGCGTATCGGCATCGCAGTCGACGCTGATCGACTGCACCACCAGCACGTTGCCGGACTGCTCGCCCTTGGTCCACAACCGCTGCTTGCTGCGGCTGAAGAAGGTCATGTGGCCGATGGCCAGCGTGGCAGCCAGCGATTCGGCGCTGACATAGCCCAGCATCAGCACCTGCAGGGTGTCGGCATCCTGCACCACCGCCGGCAGCAGGCCGTCGCCCTTGCCCCAGTCCAGCGCCTGCAGCGCATCCAGCGACGGCCTCACTTCAATAGACATCCCGCACCTCGATCTGCTGCCCGCGCAGGTAGCGCTTCAATTCCGGAATGGCGATGGCGCCGCTGTGGAACACACTGGCCGCCAACGCGCCGTCGACGTCGGCCTGGTCGAAGGCCTCGGCGAAGTGCTCCATCGCGCCGGCACCGCCCGAGGCGATCAGCGGCACCTGGCACAGGGCCCGCGCCTGCTGCAGCTGCACGACATCGTAGCCACGGCGTACACCATCGCTGTCCATGCAGTTCAGCACGATCTCGCCAGCGCCACGCCGTTGTGCTTCGACAATCCAGTCCAGCGTGCGCAGCGGCACCGCCTGGGTCTTGTCCGGGTCGCCACTGAAGCGGCGTACCCGCCACTGGCCATCCGCCTCGCGCACCGAATCGACACCGACCACCACGCACTGCACGCCGAACTCGTCTGCCAGCTCGGTGATCAGCTCCGGGCGACCCAGCGCCGGCGAGTTGATCGACACCTTGTCGGCACCGGCGAACAGCACGCGGCGCGCGGTTTCCACGCTGTCGATGCCACCGGCCACGCAGAACGGAATATCGATCAGGCGTGCGATGCGCTCGATCCAGGCGACGTCGACTGAACGCGCCTCGGGGCTGGCGCCGATGTCATAGAACACCAGCTCGTCCGCCCCCTGGTCGCGGTAGCGCTGTGCCAACTCGGCGATGTCGCCCATGTCGACGTGATCGCGGAAGCGTACGCCCTTGACCACGCGGCCATCGCGCACGTCCAGGCACGGAATGATGCGGCGGCTCAACATGCCAGCGCCTCGCCCAGGTCCATGTGCTGCTCCAGCAGGGCCTTGCCGAGGATGGCACCGCCGCAGCCGGCAGCACGCGCCTCGGCCACATCGGCCACGTCACGGATGCCACCGGAGGCCTGCACCGCCACGCCCGGCAGCAGCGCCGACAGGTGCTGGTAGAGGCTGATGTTGGGCCCGGCCAGCATGCCGTCGCGGGCGATGTCGGTGCACAACAGGTGGCGCATGCCGGCACGCGCATAACGCTGGGCCAGGTCATCCAGGGTCACGCCGGCATTCTCGGTCCAGCCGTGCACCGGCAGCTGCCATTGGCCCTGGGCATCCTGGCGGGCATCCAGCGCAATGGTGATGCGCCCGGCGCCGAACTCCTCCAGCCAGCCGACCACTTCGTCGGGGCGACGGACTGCCAGCGAACCCACCACCACGCGGCCGGCGCCGGCATCGAGGATGCGCGCCACATCGTCACGGCCACGCACGCCACCACCGGTCTGCACCTGCAGCGTGGTCTGCGCGCGGATCGACGCCAGCAGCGGTGCCAGCGTGTAGCCACCGGCACGTGCGGCGTCCAGGTCGACCAGATGCATCCATTGCGCGCCCTGTGCGGCGAAGGCGTGTGCGCGCGGCAGCGGATCGTCGCCATATGAGGTTTCCTGCGCATAATCGCCCTGGCGCAGCCGCACCACGCGGCCATCGCGGATATCCAGCGCGGGGTAGACGATGAAACTCATGCAGCAGTGCCCTCGAGGAAGTTGCGCAGCATCAGCGAGCCGGTCTCGCCGGAGCGCTCGGGATGGAACTGCGCGCCGTAGTAACGCCCCTGCTCGACCACGGCGGTGAACAGGCCGCCGTGGTCACAGGCGGCGACGGTGTGGGTATTGAGCGGCGCCGCATAGCTGTGTACGAAGTAGGCGCTGGCGCGCTCCGGCACACCCCGCAGAAGCAGCGATTCGCGCAGCGGGAGCAGGCGGTTCCAGCCCATGTGCGGCACACGGATGCCACAGGCCGGTACCAGCTTGCGCACCACGCCCGGAATCAATCCCAGTGTTTCGACGCCGGCCTCCTCGGACCGCTCGAACAGCAGCTGCATGCCCAGGCAGATGCCCATCAGCGGCACCTCCAGTCGCTGCAGCGGTTCCACCAGGCCCTGCGCATGCAGGCGCTGCATGCCGGGACCAGCGGCGCCGACGCCGGGCAGGATCACCCGCTGCGCACCGACCAGACCGTCCGCATCGCGCACCAGCCGCACCGTCGCGCCCAGGCGCTCCAATGCGTAGCGCACCGAGCCCAGGTTGGCACCGCCGGCGTCGATCAGCGCAACGTCGCTCACAGCGCCCCCTTGGTGCTCGGCAGTGCCGTGCCCTGGCGGGCCAATGCCGGGCGCAGCGCGCGCGCCAGTGCCTTGAAGCAGGCCTCGACCTTGTGGTGGTCGTTGTCGCCGCGCACCTGCAGGTTGAGGTTCAGGCCGCTGGCGTCGCACAGCGAACGGAAGAAGTGCGGCACCAGCTCGGTCGGCATGTCGCCCACCCGCTCACGCTTGAACTCGCCCTCGAACACGAAGTACGGGCGACCGCTGAAATCCAACGCGGCGCTGGCCAGGGTCTCGTCCATCGGCAGGGTGAAGCCGTAACGGCCGATGCCGCGCTTGTCGCCCAGCGCCTCGCGCAGGGCCTGACCCAGCGCCAGCCCGGTGTCCTCGATGGTGTGGTGCTCGTCGATGTGCAGGTCGCCCTCGGCCTGGATGTCCAGCGCGAACCCGCCGTGCTTGCCGATCTGTTCCAGCATGTGGTCGAAGAACGGCAGTCCGGTGGCGATGCGCGCATCACCGGCACGGTCCAGATCCAGTTCAACGCGGATCTTCGTCTCCTTGGTGTTGCGCTGGACCACCGCGGTGCGTGGCGCGTCGGCCAGTGCGTGGGCGATGCTCGGCCAGTCCCACTCGCCACCGAACTGTTCAGTACGCAGCTGGAAACCACGAATGTTGAGGTTGTCGGCGAACTGCAGGTCGGTGATGCGGTCACCAACCATGCCCGAGCGCACCCAGTCGATGCTACGGTCCTGCAGGTAGCCTGTCATCAAGCCGATGCCCGGCTTGCGGGTCGGCGCGTTGTCCTGCGGCCAGCTGCAGTCGATCAGCACGTCACGGAAGGTGATGCCCTGGCTTTCGAAGATCTGCAGCATCAGGTCGTTGGGGCCGTCGAAACTGGCGCGCGGGTAGCTCTCGCTGCCCAGTCCGTCCTGGTTGGTGACGATCACGAACTGGTAGCCGGCATCGCGCAGTTTCAGCAGCGCCGGGATCACCTGTGGCACGAAGCGCAGTTTCTCGTAAGCATCGATCTGGAAGTCGGCCGGTTCTTCAATGAGGGTGCCGTCGCGGTCGATGAACAGGATCGGTGTCATGCTGCGGCCCTCCGCGCCGACAGAGCCGCAAGCACGCGGTCATTCTCTTCGGGGCTGCCGATACTGATGCGCAGTGCATCACCCAGCTGCGGCGCGGCGCGCTGGTCGCGCACCACCACACCGGCATCCAGCAAGGTGTCGAACGCTGCCTGCGCATCAGCGAAGCGGACCAGCAGGTAGTTGCCGGACGAGCGGTACACGCGACGAACGCCAGGCAGGCCCGGCAGCGCAGCGAACAGGCGTTCGCGCTCGGCGATGACCGTGGTCACGCGCTCGGCGGTACGTGCCAGTGCGGCCGGCTGCAGCGCCTGCACGGCCAGCTCGGCGCACGGGGTCGGCACCGGGTACGGCGCCTGGCAGCGCCGCAGTACGGCAATCAGTTCCGGCGCGGCGATCAGGGTGCCGATGCGCGCGGCCGCAAGTGCGTGCGCCTTCGACAACGTGCGCAGCACTGCCAGATTGGCGTGCGTGGCCAGCAACGTGGTCGCCGACGGGCGCTGCGCGTACTCGACATAAGCCTCGTCCACCACCACCAGCGCCTGCCCACGCAGAGCAGTGGCCACGCGCTCGATCTCGTCCAGGGCGATGTCACTGCCAGCCGGGTTTGACGGTGCGCACAGGAACACCAGCTTGGCGTTGCGCGACTTGGCCGTATCGATCACAGCATCCAGATCAGCGCGCAGGCCGTCTTCGGCATCCACCAGCGGCACTTCAATCAGTGCGGCGCCCTGCAGGCGCGCGCAGACCGCGTACATGCCAAACACCGGCGGCGTGACCAGCACGCCATCGCGGCCCGGCACGCACAGGGCACGCACCAGCAGATCAATGGCTTCGTCGCTGCCACGGCCGATCAGCAGCTGCGGCGGCGTCACGCCGTACAGCGCCGCCAGGCCCTCGCGCAACGCCAGCGGCTGCGGTTCCGGATAGCGCCGGCTGTTGCCCGCCGCATCAGCCGGATTGGCCCAGGCCGACTCGTTGGCGTTCAACCAGACCTCGCCCTGCACCGCCGCGCTGCGCGCCGAACTGTAGCCGGCAAAGGCCTGCAGATCGGGGCGCACCAGCGCCAGCACATCATCGATATCCGCGTTCATGCCGCCGCCTCCATGCGAAGCGCAACCGCACGCTCATGCGCATCCAGCCCTTCGGCGCTGGCGATGATGCGTGCGCAGCTGCCGATTGCCGCCAACCCTGCAGCGCTGGCGCTCTGCACGCTGATCAGGTTCTGGAAGCTGGCCACGCTGACACCGCTGTAGGCGCGCGCGGCACCCGCAGTGGGCAGCACGTGATTGGTGCCGCTGCAGTAGTCGCCCAGCGCTTCGGGGGTGTAATCGCCCAGAAACACCGAGCCGGCCGCCTGCACCTTGTCCAGCCACGCGCGCGGATCGCGCAGGGCCAGGATCAGGTGCTCGGGCGCATAGCGGTTGCTGATCGCGAAGGCCTCGTCCAGCGAATCGACCTGGATCAGCCGCGACGCCGACAACGCCTGTCGCGCGATCTGCTGGCGCGGCAGCAGGGCCACCTGGCGCTCCACCTCTGCCTCGACCGCCGCCAGCATCGCGGCATCGTCGGTCAGCAGCAGCACCTGCGAATCCGGGCCGTGCTCGGCCTGCGACAGCAGGTCGGCGGCAACGAACGCCGGATTGGCGCCGGCATCGGCGATCACCAGTACTTCGGAGGGACCAGCCGGCATGTCGATGGCGGCGGCGCCATCCTGTGCGACCTGCTGCTTGGCTTCGGTGACGAAGCTGTTGCCGGGCCCAAACAGCTTGTCACAAGCCGGAATGCTGGCCGTGCCATAGGCCATCGCGGCGATCGCCTGCGCACCACCCAGCTTGAACACGCGCTGCACGCCGGTCAGGCGCGCGGCTACCAGCACCGCCGGATCGGCGCTGCCATCGGCGCGCGGCGGCGTGCACAGCACCACCTGCGGGCAGCCGGCCAGCTGCGCCGGAACGCCCAGCATCAACGCGGTGGACGGCAACGGCGCGCTGCCCGCCGGCACATACAGGCCCACCCGGCCGATCGGACGCAACATGCGTTCGCAGACCACGCCCGGCGCGGTTTCAACTGCATAGCCTTTGCCCATGCCAGCGGCGTGGAAGCGCGCGATGCGTTCGGCGGCTTCGACCATCGCCTGTCGCAGTTCGGCGGGCACAGCGGCTTCGGCAGCGGCGAATTCGGCTTCGGAAACTTCAAACGAGGCCAGCTCGACACGGTCGAAACGTGCAGTAATCGCACGCAATGCGTCGTCGCCCTGCGCGCGCACCTGTGCAATCAGGGCCGCCACCGCGTCACGGGTCTGCTGCGCCACGGTCTGCACCGGGCGGGTCAATGCCGCGCTGCGCGCGGCCTCATCAAGTCGGGACCAGATCAGACGGTTCATGCCAGCGACCGCTCCACGCTCAGTACCATCAGGCCCTGCGCACCCGCACGCTCGAGTTCCTCCATGCGCTGCCAGCTCAACGGGCCGGGGCACATGGTCAGCAGGCGCAGCGCGCCGCCATCGGCCGGCAACCGCACCAGCGGCTCGGCATCGGCCAGCAGCTGTGCCAGCGCGTCGACGCGATCCTCGCTGGCGCGGAACATCAGGAGCTTGCGGTCCTGCCGCTGCACCACGCCGTCGAGGCGGCGCAGCAGCATCGCGCGCAGCGATGCACGTGCGTCATCCGGCACGCGCACCGCGCCGGCCAGCACCGCCTCGCTGTCGAGCAGGTTGTGCACCGGGGTCAGCTGGTTGGCGCGCAGGGTGGCGCCGCTGGAGACCAGATCGCAGATCAGGTCGGCGGTGCCCAGGCGCGGGGCGATTTCCACCGAACCGGACAGCTCGACCACCTGTGCGTCCACGCCCTGATCGGCCAGCCACTGCTTGAGGATGGCCGGGTAGCTGGTGGCGATGCGGGTGCCGGCCAGCTGCGCCGGACCCTGCCACTGCCATTCCTCGGGCACCGCCAGCATCAGCCGGCACTGGCCGAAGCCCAGCCCGCGCAACGCCTGGTAGGCATCCGGCAGACCGATCTGGCGCCGCGCGGCGGCCTGTTCGTCCAGCTCATTGCGGCCGACGATGCCGAGATCGCAGACGCCGTCGGCGATCAGGCCGGGGATGTCGTCGTCGCGCACCAGCAGCAGGTCCACCGGCAGCGATTCGCCGTAGCAGAACAGCTTGTCGCGGCTCTCGCGCCAGCTCAGGCCGCAGGCGCTGAGCAGGTTGCGCGCGGGTTCGGCCAGCCGGCCACTCTTCTGGATGGCGATACGCAACCGGTCTCGTGCCGGCGCTGCCTGGGTTGCACTCATGGGGGAGGTCTCGAAGTTCGGAACGGGGCGCGGATCAGCGCGAAGCAAGGCGGTCGATGGCGGCGGCATAGCCTCGATGGCCATGCTCGAGCGTGCGTGCCACCCGTCCGGTGGTGGTCACGCTGACGCCGGTGCGCTCGTGGATCTCGCGGTACGGCACGCCCTGCTGCAGCAGCGGCACCACTTTCCAGCGGTCGGCCATGGCTTCCAGCTCGGCCGGGGTGCACAGATCACGCAGGAAGGCTTCGACCTGTTCCGGCTCGCGCAGGGCGGCAAAGGCTTGGGCCAGGGCTTCCAGGTCGGCCTTCGGGTCTTTGGCGGCAATTTCGGGGCGGGCTTTCACGGGGTCGTTTCCATGCATCAATGTAATAGCGCATTAGTACATTAGCGCATTCTTGCACAGTGCGTCAAATCGAGGATTGAGGGGGCGGCAGGGCTGCTGCCCTGCACCCGCCAAGAGCCAGAGCAAAAGCAAATGCTGATTTGCTGAGCGTTGGCGGGGAGGGTCCGGTGGCAGGGGACGCCGTTAACCCATCCATGGGGGCTTGGTCGCGGCATCCATGCCGCTCACACCCCTGCCACCGGACCCTCCCCGCCTTCGACAGTTGGCCGCGATCTGCTGGATCTCGCTGGGAAAGTGATCGAGAACGGCTTTTGTGGAGTCGAGCCATGCTCGACTGCGCTTCGTCCAGAAACGCAGAACGCCCACCAAAGGGTGGGCGTTCTGCTTTCAAATCAACAACCTGGCCCGACTCAGGGCAGGCAGCGCACCTCCGCCTGCAGCGCGCCGCGCCGCAGGCATTCGCCAAACAGGCTGCCCTGCCGGCTCGGCCGGAACTGAACGTTTTCCAACGCCCCCGCTCCCGCCCGGCACGTCCGCGAGGCCAGGGCCTGCAGATCGTCCTCCAGCTGTGCGCGGTCGATCGCATGGCAGCGATCAACCGCCAGCCGGTACTGCGCCAGCCCGATCCGCGTGCTGCGCAGCACCGGGTCACTCTGGCAGCCCGCCAGCAGGAGCACGCTCAGCACTCCTGCGGCGGCAGGCTTCACACCATCGCCTTGGACTGCTCCAGCTCCACCAGCAGGGTGCTGGCCAGTTCGTCGCGCGACACTTCGAACTGCTGCTCGCGCAGCAGGTCCTTCACCGCAACCACACCGCGCGCCAGTTCATCCTCACCCGCCAGCACCACGAAGCGGATGCCGGCCTTGGCCGCGTACTGGAACTGCTTGCCGATCTTCTTCGGCTCCATCTGCACTTCGGTGTTGATGCCACCGGCACGCAGGCGGCGGGCAATGTCCAGCGACTGCGGCATGCCCTGCTCGTCCATCAGCGCCACCAGCGCCTGCACGCTGCTGGCTTCGATGCCGTCGATCAGGCCGGCCTCGCGCAGTTGCCAGAACAAGCGCGACAGGCCGATGGAGATACCCACACCCGGCAGCTTGGACTTGCTGTAGTGGCTGGCCAGGTCTTCGTAACGGCCGCCCGAGCAGATCGAGCCGATCTGCGGGTGGTCGGTCAGCGTGGTCTCGTAGACGGTACCGGTGTAGTAATCCAGGCCGCGCGCAATGGAGAAGTTCAGGCAATACGCGGTTTCCGGCACGCCCAGCGCCTGCACCAGCTGCAGCACTTCGCGCAGTTCGGCGACGCCGGTACGCAGGATCTCCGAAGAACCGGCGTCGGCTTCCAGCGTGGCCAGCTGCGCCAGCGCATCGGCATGGCCCTGCGAACGCACGGCGACGAACGCCAGGATCTTCTCGACCTGTTCTGCCGGGATGTTGAAGCCCTCGCCCACCAACGTCTCGCGCACGTAGTCGGCGCCGCGCTTGTCCAGCTTGTCCACTTCGCGCAGCACCGCCAGCTGGCGCTCACCCTCGGCCACACCCAGGCTTTCAAAGAAGCCGCGCATCAGCTTGCGGTTGTTCAGCTGGATGCTGAAGTCACCGATGCGCAGTTCCGAGAACACCGCATGGATGACCGCCAGCACTTCAGCGTCGTAACGCACGCTCAGGCTGTCCTTGCCGATCACGTCGATGTCGCACTGGTAGAACTCGCGGAAACGGCCGCGCTGGGCGCGCTCGCCGCGGTAGACGCGCTGCATCTGGTAGCGGCGGAACGGGAAGGTCAGTTCGTGTTCGTGCTCGGCCACGTAGCGCGCCAGCGGTACGGTCAGGTCGAAGCGCAGCGCCATTTCCGGCAGCGAGCGATCGCCCGACTCGGCCGCGTTCGCCAGCGCCCCGGTGGACTGCACGAAGTACACCTGGCGCTCGGTCTCGCCACCGGACTTGGTCAGCAGCACGTCGGACAGCTCGAACACCGGCGTCTCCACCGGCAGGAACCCGAAGCGCTCGTAGTTGCGGCGGATGACGTCCAGCATGCGCTGGAACGCAATCTGCTCGCGCGGCAGCAGTTCAAGGGTGCCGGGCGGGGTACGGGGCTTGATCACGGGCGGAACTCCTGCTGGAACGGGACGTGGGAGGGGGCGACATTCTAGCGCCCCCGCCACGGGCAGGGTCGAACGGCCGCTTGAAGTATCATAAGGCCCTCCCCGCCCGCGATACGCCCCCCGCAACATGTCACGGCCTTCCGGCGCTCCGCCCGCCACCAACGATCCCGCCTCGCCGTCCTGCACCACGCTGGACTGCCTGCACTGCTCGGTTCGCCACCTTGCGGTGTGCTCGGCGCTGTCGCCCGATGAAGTGCAGGCGTTGGAGCAGGTCACCGTCTCGCAGCAGGTCAGCATGGGCAGCACGCTGGCCCGCACCGGCGAAGAGCGCGACCATGTCTATACATTGACCGGCGGCGCACTTCGCCTGGTGCGCACCCTGGCCGACGGCCGCCGTCAGATCAACGGCTTCGTGCTGCCCGGCGACTATCTGGGCCTGAGCGGCAGCGACCACCATCGCTACGACATCGAGGCCATCGCCGACAGCCGCGTCTGCCGCGTCGCGCTGCCACAGATGAAGGCCCTGCGCAGCCGTTTCCCGCACCTGGAGCGCAAGCTGCTGCAACGTGCCTGCCAGGAGCTGGATGCCGCACAGGATGCCGCGCTGGCACTGGCGCGCCTGCAGCCGGCCGAGAAGCTGGCCGATTTCCTGCTGCGCCTGGCCGCGCGCGAGGCCAAGCTGGGCGGCGACGGCCTGCGCGTATCGCTGCCGATGGGCCGCGGCGATATCGCCGACCATCTGGGCCTGACCATGGAAACGGTCAGCCGTACCTTCACCAAGCTGCGCCAGCAGGGGTTGATCGCCCTGCCCCACCTGAACGTGGTGGAGATCCTCGACGAGGATGGGCTGCGTACGCTGGCCGGTGAAGGGTTGATCTGACCGCATCGCGGTTCATGGGGTTGCCGGCCAGCGGCCGGCACTACCAGATAACGCAGCACGGGTAGTGCCGGCCGCTGGCCGGCAACCGCGTCCCTCTCCGCTCAGCGCAGCAGTACCTCACGCAATGCCGCGTAATCGGCCGCCAACGGTTCGGCGTGCGCCGGTCGCTGCAGCAACGCATCCAGCGCAGGCGGCACCGCCACCGCTTCGCCGATCAGCGGCTCGACCACGGCCTCGAACTTGGCCGGATGCGCCGTGGCCACCACCGCCCAGTCGCCCTTCGCACCACGCGCACGCAGGTCCTGCAGCACCTTCACCGCGGTCGCCGTGTGCGGGCAGAACAGCTCGCCGCGGCTGGCATGCGCTGCCGCAATCGTCGCGCGGATGGTCACGTCATCCACCGCGAACGCACGGAACGCAGCACGCAGTTCCGCGTCGTCGCCGTGGTAGAGCCAGCGCAGTCGCTCGAAGTTGCTCGGCGCACCCACGTCCATTGCATTGGCCACCGTCGCCACACTGGCCTGCGGCTGGTAGTCGCCACCATTGAAGTACGCCGGCAGAACGGCATTGGCATTGGTGGCCAGCACGATCTGGCCGATCGGCACACCCAGCGCGCGCGCCAGCACGGCCGCCATCGCATTGCCCAGGTTGCCGGTCGGCACCACCAGGTTGAGCCGGCGACGATGCGCCGCGTAGTGGCTCAACGCCGCATGCGCGTAATAGCTCATCTGCGGTAGCAGTCGGCCCAGGCTGATGCTGTTGGCCGAGCTCAACGGCACCTGCGCCTGCAGTTCGCGATCAGCCAGCGCCTGCTTGACCATCGCCTGGCAATCGTCGAACGCACCCGCCACACGCAGGGCCTGGATGTTGTCGCCGAAACAACCGAGCTGATGCGCCTGGCGCGGAGATACGCGGCCATCCGGATACAGCACCACCACGCGCACGCCGGGCCGGCGATGGAACGCCGCCGCAACGGCAGCACCTGTATCGCCGGAGGTGGCGACGACGATCGTCAGATCGCGGTCCTTGCCGGCCTGCAGCCGCGACAGCGTACCGGCCAGGAAGCGCGCGCCGATGTCCTTGAACGCCGCCGTCGGCCCATGGAACAGCTCCAGCACATGGTCACCGTCGCCCAGCGGGCGCAGCGGTACCGGAAAGTCGAACGCCTCGCGGCAGATCGATGGCAGTGCAGACTCCAGCGCGTCGCCAGCAAAGAACGGCATCAGCAGATCGGCGGCGGTATCGGCCAGCGTCGCCCCGGCCTGCAGCTCGCGTGGCGCCGGCAGCATCTGCGGAACGTACAGCCCACCATCAGGCGCCAATCCGGCGGCGATCGCCGCGCTGAGGCCAACGGCCGGAGACTGGCCGCGGGTCGAAACAAATTGCATGGGTTCGGTATCCAGTAGAGGGGAAGGATTCAGCACAAGCGGGCTCCCGGTGCATCCAGCGGCGACACCCAGGCATCGCTGTCAAAACCTGCGGCGGCGAATGCCGCCTGCACCGGTGTGGCGGCGGCACGCGCCTGGTCGGCATCCTCGAACCAGGCGAACACGCTGGGTCCGGCACCGGAGATGCCTGCACCCATTGCATTGGCCGACAGCGCCGCATCACGGGCAGCTTCGAAGCCGGCAATCAATCCGGCCCGGCGCGGCTCCACCAGCACGTCGCGCAGTCCCGCGCGCACCAGTGCGGCATCGCTGCGATGGCAGCCACTGAGCACCAGCGCGAGGTTCGCGCTCTGCGCCACGAACTCGCCCAGCGCATAGCTGCCCTGCAGCGCCTGGCGTGCGCGGCGCGTTTCCAGCACCGCGTGCGGATGCACCAACAGGCTGTGCCAGGTAGCCGGCACTGGAATCGGCAGCAGCCGATCGGCCGTGCACAGCGCAAGACCACCCAGCAGCAGCGGCCCCACGTTGTCACCGTGGCGGCCACCACTGGCCACCGCCTCGCCATCCAGCGCAAACGGATACAACGCCTCGCGCGACAGCGGCACATCCAGCAGCGCGTTGGCGGCGACCAGCGCCGCAACACTCGACGCTGCCGAACCGCCCATGCCGGAACCGAACGGAATGCCCTTGTCGATCTCCACCGCGAAACCGAAGTCCAGGCCCAGCCCTGCGCGCAGCGACATCAACGCTGCACCCGCAGTGTTTCCAGCCGCATCCAGCGGCAACTCAATGGCACTGCCGCGGATCGCCTCGATGCGCACCAGCGGCTCATCGATGCGGCGCACGCTCACGGTATCGCCAATGCCGGCAATGGCATGGCCGAGAATATCGAAGCCCACCGCCACGTTGGCCACCGAGGCAGGCGCGAACGCACGTGCGATCACAGGCGCGCTCCTTCACCGGCCGCGACCCGCAGCAGGTCGGCAAACACACCCGCCGCGGTGACTTCCGGGCCGGCGCCCGGCCCCTGCACCACCAGCGGGTTGTCGCAGTAACGGCGGGTACGGAACTGGACCACGTTGTCGGTCAGCCGCAGGTTGGCGAAGGCATGATCGGCCGGCAGTTCCTGCAGGCCGACCGAGGCGCCGTCGGCACCCAGCCGTGCCACATAGCGCAGCACCGCCCCCCGCGCCCGCGCATCCTGCAGGCGCTGCAGCAGGCTGGCGTCGGACTCGCCCAGCCGCGCCATGAAGTCATCCACGCTGCCCTCGCGCAGCAGCGCCGGCACAAGGCTTTCCACCTGTACCTGTTCCAGGCTGAGCGCGTGGCCGGCTTCACGGGCGAGGATCACCAGCTTGCGCGCCACATCCACACCCGAAAGATCATCGCGCGGGTCCGGCTCGGTGTAGCCCATCGACCGCGCCTGCGCGACCAGCTGCGAGAACGGCTGGATGCCATCGAAGCGGTTGAACAGCCAGGCCAGCGTGCCGGAGAAGATGCCTTCAATCGCCAGCACCTCGTCACCGGTATCGACCAGATCACGCAGCGTGGTGATCACCGGCAGGCCTGCGCCGACCGTGGCCTCGTAGCGGAAACGCGCCCCACTGGCCGCCGCTGCAGCACGGATGCGCTGGTAACGTGGCAGCGGCCCGGCGCCGGCCTGTTTGTTGGGGGTGACCACGTGGATGCCGGCCGCCAGCCAGCCCTCATAACGCTCGGCCACCTCAGCACTGCCACTGCAGTCGATCACAACCGCATGCGGCAGGTGGGCGGCCAGCAGGTGCTCGGTGAAACGATCCAGATCGCTGGACTCACCTGCTTCCTGCAAGGCCTCCCGCCAGTCGGCGTGCAGGCCATCCACTTCCAGGCGCATGCGCGAACGCGAAGCCAGCGCGCGCAGGCGCAGATCCACATTGGCCTTGGCCAGCAGCTGCGGGCGTGCGGCCAGCAGCTGGTCCAGCAGTGCGGCACCGACGTTGCCCGGCCCGATCACACCGACCGCAAAGGTCTGCGGCGACAGCCAGAAGCCGGCATGTGCAGCGCGCAAGGCGCGGGTGGCATCGGCACTGTCCACCGCCACCGAAATGTTGCGCTCGGACGAGCCCTGCGCGATCGCCAGGATGTTCACCTGCGCACGGCCCAGCGCCTCGAACAGACGTGCGGCCACACCGGGCTGGCCGGCCATGCCGTCACCGACCGCAGCCAGCACGCTGACGCCCTCACTGACCTGCACGCGTTGCACCTGGCCCACCGACAGCTCATGCGCGAACGCGTGCAGCAGTGCCTCGCGGCCACGGCCGGCTTCAGCAGCACGCACCACACAGCAGATCGAATGTTCCGACGACCCCTGCGAGATCATCACCACCGACACCTGCGCCTGGCGCAGGGCGGCGAATACGCGCTCTGCAGTGCCCGGCACGCCGATCAGACCGGTGCCTTCCAGGTTCAGCAGGGCCAAGCCGGGGCTCAGGGTCAGGCCCTTCACCGGCCCACGCGGCGAGCGCTCGGCACTGATGCGCGTCCCCGGATGCGCCGGCTGGAAGGTATTGCGGATGAAGATCGGCAGGCCGAGGCGGATCGCCGGCGACATCGTCTGCGGGTGCACCACCTTGGCGCCGAAGTAAGCCAGCTCGCAGGCCTCGTCGTAGCTCAGCGACTCCAACTGCACCGCCTCGGGCACCAGCCGCGGGTCGGCCGACAGCACGCCGTCGACATCGGTCCAGATGTGCAGTTCATCGGCGTTGAACAGCGCGGCGAAGATCGCGCCGGAGTAATCGCTGCCGTTGCGGCCGAGCGTGGTGATGCGGTCATGACGGTCACGGGCGACGAAGCCGGTGGCGACCAGGCGTGGCTGCGGATGCTGCAGGCGCCACTTGGCGAGGCGGTCGGCACTGGCTTCCCAGTCGACATCCACGCCCAGTTCGCCATGCCCCACCACCAGTACGTCGCGCGCATCCAGCACTGCACAGTCTGCGCCCAGCGCCTGCAGGTGCGTGCCGAGCAGCTGCGCGGAAAACACTTCGCCCAGGCCCTGCACGCGGTCGAGTACTTCGCGTGGCAGCTCGCCGATCACCGCCAACGCCGCCAGCACGTCGGCCAGTTGATCGAAGCGGGCGTCGATCCATTCAACGGTCTCGCCCACCTGCTCGCCCAGCAGGGCCACGGCGGCACCACGGTGGCGCGCGCGCAGCGCATGCCAGGCCTCGCGCCAGCCTTCGTCTCCCTTGGCTGCCAGCTGGGCCAGATCGATCAGTGCGTCGGTGACGCCCTTCATCGCCGAGACGACAGTGACCTGCAGCGATTCGGGGCGGGCCAGCAGCAGGCCGGCAACATGGCGGTAGCGTTCGGCATCGGCCACCGAGGTGCCGCCGAACTTGTGCACGACGATGGACGGTGCAGCCAGATCGGCCGGGGCAACGGGATGAGCGGGGGCGTGGGAAGACATGCAGACCTCGGTAGGAGGCCCCGTCGCATGCAGGTGTCGAGTTTCCCCGCCACCTGTATGGTGCGGGGCCGTGGTTTTCGGGAGTTACACGAAGACGACGGGCCGCACCAGGGCAGTGGTGACGGTGGTGGTGGTAATGGTGGTGGTGGCGACCGGCGCAGTCGAACGGCCCGCAGTAGCGGGGGCGATCAGGCTGGCGTGGGCGGCATCAAGAACCATGACGCACAGAAAACACCGTGCGCCGGGCCGCTGTCAAGTGCTGCGGTGCAAAAAGTCGTTGCCGCGATCATCGGCCAACGTGCCGGCATTTGGTTGCATCTGAGACAAAGCGGCCATCAGTATGCTTGACGGCCGCATTCAGCCAGCATGTTCGGCGATCGCGCGGGGCGTGCGATGCGCATGCGCGCACAGCATCACGCCGGCCACCAGGAACACGATCGCCAGCGCTTCGAGCAGCGAGGGCCAGCGCTGCTGCCAGGCGAATGCGTAGAGCAACGCGAACAGGGTCTCGAACACGATCATCTGGCCGGTCAGGGTCAGCGGCAGCAGGCGGCTGGCACGGTTCCAGAACGCATTGCCAAGGATCGAGGCGACCACCGCCACACCCGCGCTGATCGCCCAGAAACCACTCCACTGCGCCGCCGTGTGCCCGCCGGTGTGGCCGATGAAGGCCATCGGCACCAGCAGTAGAGCCAGGCCGCCGGTGGTGACGCCAGTCAGCAGCGACCAGTCGTGGCTGGACAGATCCGGTCGGCGCGCCAGCCAGCGGCTGTTGCCGATCGAGTACAACGCCCACGAAAACAGCGCGCCGAACGCGCACAGCAGGCCGATCAGGCGCTGCCGCCACGGTGTCGCGAGGTGCTCAGACATCAGTGCTTCCCAGCCAACCAGTGCCACGCCCAGCACGCACAGGCCCAGTGCCGGCAGCAGCTGCTTCAGCGGCACCGCGCCCTGCTCGCGCACACCGACCAGGGTCACTACCACCGGAATCAGGCCGACAATCAAGGACGCCGCCGCACCGCCAGCCCACTGCACCGCCGTCGCCAGCAGCAGGAAATACACCAGGTTCCCGGCCAGGCTCAGCCACAACAGGCCGATCCACTCGGCGCGGCCCAGCCGTGGTGCCAGCCGCTTCCAGCGCGGCAGCAGCAGGGCTACGGCGATCAGACCGTAGACCAGATAGCGGCCGGCCGACAGTTGCAGGGCATTGAACGACTGCAGCACGGCGGGCGCGAGGAAGACCACGCCCCACAGCGCGCCAGCGGCAACGCCATTGGCGATGCCCAGGGCCATCGGGTTGTTGCGCATTCGGGTTCTTCGGGGGGAGAGAACAGGCCGCGCAGTGTAAGCGCTGGCCGCTGGGCGCTCTTGACCGAGGCTACTGCCCTCCCGCCTTTGTAGCGTCGAGCCATGCTCGACTGCCGTTCGCGAGGTGGCCGGTGCAGAAGCCGTCGAGCATGGCTCGACGCTACAGTCCGGCGTTCCTGCGCCACGCGGCCGGGGTCTGCCCACACTCACGGCGCAGCGCGCGGGTCAGTGCACTCTGCTCGGAATAGCCTGCGGCCAGCGCAATATCACTGATCGGCGCCGTGCTGGAGCGCAGCTGGTGCTTGGCCCAACGCAACCGGCATGCACTGAGCCATGCCTGGGGGCTGAGCCCGAACTCACGCTGGAACAGCGCGTGCAAGCGGCTCTCGCTGACCCCGACAGACGCGGCCATGCGCGCCACTGGCCACGCCTGGCCCGGATCGGCCTGCACTGCCGCACACAGTCCCTGCATGCGCGCGCCACTGCCGGCCGGTGCAAATACCTGCAGCAGCTGCGGCAGCAGGGCCGGCATCGGCTGCCCGTCCTGCACGCCCGCCAGGCGTTGTCGCAGCGCATGCGGCAGGTGCAGCCAGCGCTGCCGGCACAGATGCTCCTGCGTGCCGTCATCAAGCACGCCGGGAGGACAATCCACGATCACGAAACCGTTCGGACCATCGGCCATCTGGTCATGCGCTTCGCCGGCCGCAACGAAAACACCCTGCAGCAGGTCCAGGCGGCCACCGCGGCCTTCCATCTCGAAGTGCAGTTCGCCCTGCAGCGGCAGCACCCATTGCGCGTAGTCATGGCGATCCAGGCCGGTGGCCTGGCCGTAGTGCCGCAGATGGAAGATGGCGCCCATCCGCGCAGTGTGCGCGTGTAGCAACGGCCGTGCAAACCGCTGCTATAGTCGATCCGTCATCCAACGCAGGGAGTGCAGGACATGACCCATCGGCAGGTGTCACTGGTGCTTGCCAGCAGCCTCGGCCTGGCGCTCGCAGCTTCGGTCTCCGCACAGGAGCGTACGCCCCCGGCCCCGCACTGCATGGACGCGGTCGGCGTGCAGGAAGTGGAGCAGGCATCACCGCGCTCGATCGCACTGCGCGCCGCCTCCGGTCAGGCATATCGGATCGACTTCAACGAAGATTGTCCCGGCGTCCGCGGTGCTACCTCGCTGAAGCTGGAAGCACCTGCCGGCTGGGCCTGTGGTCGCCCCAACGAACGCGTCGTGGTCGACGGCCGCCGCTGCGCCGTCAATGCTGTCACCCCGCTGCAGGATCGCGACTACGCCAGCGTCGCCCGCGACAGCGACCGCCTGCGCACGGCTACCCTGCCCGCCGTGACCATCCGCGAGCGCAGGGAAATCCGCCGCAGCTTCGGCGGCTCACCGTCGTACTGCTTTGCCACCCGCAACGTGCGTGCCTGGTCATCCGACCCGCAGGGCATGCTGGTGGAGACCAATCCGCGCCGCAATGGCGGCCACCGCTACTACCGGGTCGAACTCGGCAGCCACTGCCGCCAGCTCGACCGAGCGCCGCAGCTGAGCTTCCACTCGGGCCTGCAGAACGGCCTGATCTGTGGCAATCCCGGCGATCGGATCATGACTGCCGAGTTCGAGACAGACGATCTGCGCGGTGAAAGCATCGCCCCACTGCCGCAGTACACCCGCGGCAGCTGCACGATCCAGGCGGTCTACCCGGCCTCCAGCCAGGCGTCGAACTAACCGTCGACGCCAAGGAAGGTGAACGGTGCGCTGGGCACGAACTGGCCCAGTGCATCGCCGGCAAAGGTGTTGCGCTGGTCCTTGCCAAGATCGAGCTTGAGCACCTGGCCGCCGAAATCGACCTTGTTCAGATCGACCCAGAAGGTGTTCGGGGTCAACGCCGACTCGAAGAAGTACAGCCGCCGCTTGTGATCAGCCACCGTGCGCCAGCGCGTGGATGAGATGTTCGGCTCACCCGGCGTGGTGATGCCATACGGCACCGACGCATTGCGGATCACGCTGAACACACTGGCCAGCGCCTCCACCGGGTCTTCGGCCTTGGGAATGGCGTTGATGTAGAACGAGGCGCGCGCGAAACGATCGGCGGAGCGGTTGGTGCCCGGCAGCATCACCGTGCCACCGATCTGCTGCCAGTAACTGTTGAGGGCCAGCTGCTGCTCGAAGATCGGCGAGTTGGTCATCACCTGATAGCGCCGGTCATGGTGAATCACCTGGCGACCGCCGATGTACTCGACGATGGCGCTGTCGCCGGTGGCATCGGACAGCGACAGGTGCAGCGTCGCCTGGCGGTCTTCGCCCGGCACCTTGTCGGTGACGATCGAGTACGGCTCACGTTTGAGCGCCGCGACCGCCTCGTCCACGGTGGCGAAATTGTCCAGCACATACTGCGCCCACAGCGAGATCGCCAGTCCCGGCTTGTTGCCACGCTGCTGCGGATACTCCGATTCCACCAGCCACAGCAGGTTGGCCACCAGCCCCTTCTCGTTCATGCCATCGGTGGTCGACACGTCGTAGCCGGTGGCCACCACGCTGCCGTAGCGCGCAGTCCAGGCCAGCGATTTCGGACCGGCCAGGCCGGTGCGTGCGATGCCACGCGGCAACACGTAGAGGTTGGTCGCCACATCGACCTTCCAGTCCATCGAGCGCGCAGTGATCACATCGCCGTTGTCGCCCCGATACACTGCACGCGTGCAGGCCAGTGCCGGCGTGATCGCAGATGCCAGCGCCATGGCCAGCATTGCCTTTCCCTTCCACTTCATCCGTGCCATGTCGTTACGCTCCTTTCCCCGTGGTCCGTCGATCTGACCCGATCCATGGTGACACAGGGGTGAAGCCTCAGCGCACGAAGCGATCGTGCAGCCAGAAGCCCACCACCATGGCAGGCACGAACCACAGCGCTTCACGCGATGCGACAGCCAGCCCGGCGATGGCCGGTCCGGGGCAGTAACCAGCCCATCCCCAGCCGATACCGAACAGCGCGGCGCCCAGCAGCAGGCGCGCATCGACATCACGTGCGGTGGGCAGCTGGAAGCGGGCCGCATACCCGGGACGCGCGCGTCGCAGCACCCAGCGCTGCCCGACCGCACTGACCAGCAGCGCCGAGGCCAGCACCCACATCAACGTCGGATCAAAATCACCGGCGACATCGAGGAAGCCGAGTACCCGACGCGCGTCGGTCATCCCCGAGAGCGCAAGCCCCGCGCCAAACAGCGCACCTGCCACCGCGGCGGCCACGACCGCGCGACTCATGCCAGGCCTCCGCGGTGACGGACCAGGAACGTGGTCAGCATCGCGCAGGCCATGAACACCAGCACTGCCAGCAGCGAGCGCTTCGAGCCGCGGGCCATGCCACAGACGCCATGACCACTGGTACAACCACTCCCCAGGCGCGTGCCGAAGCCCACCAGCAGGCCGGCGCCGATCAACTGCCAGGCGGGCAAGGCATCGCGCAGCAGCACACGTGGCGAGGCCTCGGGCAGCGACTGCCACCACAGCACCAGCCCCGCTGCTGCGAGCAGCCCCAACAGGAATGCCCAGCGCCAGCCGCGCTCGCCTTCCGCTGCGCGCAGGCTGCCTGCAGCGATCCCGCTGATACCCGCCACGCGCCCTACAGTGGCGAGCAGCAACACCGCGGCGGCGCCGATCAGCGCTCCGCCAGCCACCGCAGTCCATGGCAGGTTCATGCCCTGCCCTCTTTCACGCCGCTCATGGGATTGCCCTTTTATTTAGATTTATCTAAATTAGACACTTCTAAACAAAAAGGTCAACCATGGCCCGCACCCCGCTCGACAGCGCCGCCATGGCCGAACACGCCGCCGAGGCTGCAGCCCTCCTCAAAAGCCTGGCCCATCCTGCGCGCCTGCGCGTGCTGTGCCGCCTGGTCGAAGGTGAGGCACCAGTGCCGGAACTGCAGGCACTGACCGGACTCAGCGCATCAGCGCTGTCACAGCATCTGGCGGTGTTGCGCGAACTGGATATCGTCGCGACGCGTCGCGAAGCGCAGGCCATCCACTACCGCGTAATTGAAGGGCCCGCACTGGGCGTGCTGCAGGCGCTGCATGCCGCCTACTGCGGCGGCACTTCGCGTTGACGCTCAGCCGGCGTGGAGGGCGGGCTGCACGACGTTGTCGAGCAGATCCACCGGGGTCGGCGCCGAACGATCACCTTCCAGCGCCCGGCTGAAACCCGACCAGTCGCTGGCCGACAGCTGGCGCAGCAGTGCTGCATCCACCGGCAACGCGCGCATCGACCAGTACGGAAACTGACGCTGGCCCAGGCGGCCGCGCGCCAGCTCGATGATGTCGACATGGCTGCCGGCCTGCAGGATGCGCTCGTACACCGAATCGATACCGTCCGGCGGCCCCTCGATGTACTGCAGGAATCGCCCGCCGTCATGCAGCAGCACACCGGTCACGCCCGCCATCTTGTTGAAGCGGGCGGCATCGTCGACCAGCGCCTGCAACCGTTCAGCGGAAAGATCCGGCAACGCCTGGCTGACGTAGGCGATGGCACGCAGTGGCATGGTGCTTCCTTGACAAGATGTACACCCACGGTAGCAGTTGCGGACGAGTCCGTCTCAGTGCACGTGGATGTTTCCTGAAGAATTCAGTTTGCCGCTGCAGGCAACCCTTCTGCGCGTCTCGGCAGCAGGGCTTCGAACACCACCTGCCCGGCCTCGTTGCGCGCTGCGATGCGCCCTCCGTGCGCGCGCACGAACTGATCGACGATATACAGGCCCAGCCCCAGGCCCTTGCTCTGGTGGAAGCTGGCCTTGAACGGTTCGAACAGCCGCGGCAGCAGCGCGTCGTCGATCCGGCCGGCATTGCTGACCCGCAGCAGCACGTTGCGCGGATCGCGCCCGTCCACCTCCACCCTCGCCTCGCTGCCATGGGTGAGCGCGTTGCCGACCAGATTGGCGGCAACCTGGCCGAGACGGTCCAGATCGCCCTGCAGCCGCGTATCGCCGTGCATGTCCAGATGGATCCGGTCCGCGCCATGCGCGCTGCCCGCTTCGGCCACCACCGCGCGGGTCACGTCGGCCAGATCGCAGGCACTGGCCTGCAGACGCAGGCCACCGCTGCGGATCCGCGAGAAGTCCAGCAGCTGTTCGACCATGCGTGCCATGCGCAGAGTGCTTGCCTCCAGGTACTGCAGGGTCTGCTGCGCGCCCGCATTGTCCTGCGGGATCTCCAGCGCCAGCTTGTCACTGCACAGCAGGATCGCCGACAGCGGCGTGCGCAGATCGTGGGTCAGCACCGCCGCCATTGTTTCGTTGAGCTTGAGCGCGCGTTCCAGCGCCTCGTTGCGCGCCTTCAGCAGCTGCCGCTGCTGGTACAGCTCAATGAAGACGTTGACCTTGCTCAGGATCACCTGCGGCGCCACCGGCTTGTGCAGGAAATCGACCGCACCGCTCTCGTAGCCCTTGAACACGCGCAGGGGATCATCCGGGGAGGCGGTCAGGAAGATGATCGGCACGTCGCGGCTGCGATGCGAACCGCGCATCAGTTCGGCCAGGGTGAAGCCATCGATCTCCGGCATGTGCACGTCCAGCAGGGCCAGTGCCACCTCGTGCTCGAGCAGCAGCTCCAACGCCTGCGCGCCGGAGCCGGCCAGCAGCAGATTCACGCCCTCGCGCTGCAGCAGCGCCTGCATGGCCACCAGGTTCTGCGGTACGTCATCGACGATCAGCAGGTTGACCGGGGACTGCGACTGCGCAGGGTCCGGTGGCAGCAGGTTCATGCAAACAACTCCTTCAGGCGACGACACATCAGTTCAAGGGGCAGCACGGCATCGGCGCCGGCGTACTGCAGGGCGGAGGCCGGCATCATCGACGCCTCGGCTTCCTCGGGACATTGCAGCCAGGCACGGCCACCGGCACGGCGCACGGCGGCAACGCCCTCGCTTCCATCACTGCTGGCACCGGTCAGCAGCAGGGCCAATACCCGCCTGCCGAACACCGCAGCAGCGGAGTCGAACAGCGGATCGATGGCCGGACGGGAGAACAGCACCGGCGCATCCACCGACAACGCCACTGCCCCCTCGTCCTCCACCAGCAGGTGGTAATCCGGCGGCGCGAACGTCACCGTGCCCAGCTGCAACGGCTGCTTGTCTTCGGCTTCGCGCACCGGCAGCGCGCAGTACGGCGCCAGCACCTCGGCGATGCGGCTGGTGCGATCACGCGGCAGGTGCAGCACGGCCAGTACCGGCACCTGCAGCGTCGCCGGGAGCGCACCGAGTACCGCCTGCAGGGCCGCTACGCCACCGGCAGACGCGCCGATCACCAGCACGGCAGGACGCGCCGGCAGCGCCATCAGGCCACCTTCCGGTACAGGCGGTGCTCGCGCGAACAGACCTCGAAGGCGTCATGGTGGCACCCGAACTGCAGCGATTCCTTGCTGCCAAGACCGAGGAAGCCCCGGTGCACCAGCGCTTCGCGGAACAGGCCAACAGCGCGGTCCTGCAGGTCGCGGTTGAAATAGATCAGCACGTTGCGGCACGACACCAGGTGCACTTCGGAGAACACGGTATCGGTGGCGAGGCTGTGGTCGGCGAAGACCACGTTGCGGCGCAGCTGGCGGTCGAACACCGCGCCATCGTAGGCCGTGGCGTAGTAGTCGGACAACGACGCCGTGCCACCGGCAGCCAGGTAGTTGCGGCTGAACTGGGCCATCCGGTCGATGCCATACGCGCCCGCCTCGGCGGTGGCCAACGCGGCCGGATTGATGTCGGTGGCATAGACGATGCTGCGATCAAGCAGGCCTTCCTCATGCAGGAGGATCGCCAGCGACCACACCTCCTCACCGGTGCTGCAACCGGCCACCCACAGCTTCACCGAGGGATAGGTGCGCAGCACCGGCACCACCTGCTCGCGCAGTTCACGGAAATACGCTGGATCACGGAACATCTCCGAGACCTGCACGGTGAAGAACTGCATGGCCTGGGCGAACAGCTCCGGCTCGTGCAGCAGCCGGTACTGCAGGTCGACCAGCCGTTCGCACTCATAGCGCTGCATCGCCTGGCGCATGCGCCGGCGCAGCGACGACACCGCATAGCTGCGGAAATCGTAGTGGTAGCGCTGGTACAGCGCCTCCAGCAGGACCTTCAGTTCCAGGTCGAACAACGCCTGTTCGTTCATTGCCGCGAGCACCAGACCCGGCACAGCGAGACCAGCTTGTCGACGTCGATGGGCTTGGCGATGTAGTCGTTGGCACCGGCCTGCAGGCAACGCTCGCGGTCATCGGGCATGGCCTTGGCGGTCAGCGCGATGATCGGCAGGTCCTGCAGGTGACGTTGCGCGCGGATCTCGCGCATCGCGGCCAGGCCGTCCTTCTCCGGCATCATGATGTCCATCAGCACCAGGTCGACCTCGCGCTCAGCCAGGCGATCCACCGCTTCCTGGCCGTTGCGCGCGATCTCCAGCGTCACGCCCAGCGGCTCAAGCACGCTGGATAGCGCGAAGATGTTGCGTACGTCATCCTCGGCCAGCAAAACAGTACGGCCATCGAGCACGGTGTCGCGACGGCGGGCCTCGCGCAGCAGGCGCTGCTGGTCGGTGGGCAGGCTGGCTTCCACGCTGTGCAGGAACAGGGTCACCTCATCCAGCAGCCGTTCGGGCGAACGCGCGCCCTTGATGATGATGCTCTTCGAATAGCGGCGCAGGCGCTGCTCTTCCTCGCGGCCGAGCGCGCGACCGGTATAGACGATCACCGGCGGGAAGCCGACATCATCGTTGCCGGCCATGTGCTCGAGCAGGTCGTAGCCGCTGCCGTCGGGCAGCGACAGGTCCATCACCATGCAGTCGAAGGTGACCGTGCTGAGTTGCTCCAGCGCGCCGGCCAGCGTTCCCACTGCAACGATCTGCAGCTGATCACGGCCCAGCAACAGTTCCAGGTTGTGGCGCAGCTCGCTGTCGTCCTCGACGATCAGCAGGCGCCGCACGTCGCGCTGGCTGGTCTGTTCCAGCTGTTCGATGGCCGTCACCAGCCGCTCGCGCGTGGTCGGCTTGATCGCGAAACCAATCGCACCCAGCTCGCGCGCCACCTGGCTGCGGTCCATCGCCGAAACCACGTGCACCGGGATATGCCGGGTATCGGGGTTGCGCTTCAGGCGCTCCAGCACGCTCAGGCCGGACACGTCCGGCAGGCCGATATCGAGCAGGATGCCGTTGGGGCGCAGTTCGCTGGCCAGGGTCAGCGCCTCTTCGGCGGTCCCAGCCACCACACAGTCGAAGTCCAGTTCATGGGCCAGGGCCACAAGCGCTTCGGCGAACGTGGCGTCGTCCTCGACGGCCAGGATCAAGCGGCCGGCGCGTTGGCGACGGCCGCGGTCATCGGCCACGCTGGCGGTGACGGGCGCCACGGATGCAACGGTCGGTGCGACAGCGGTGCGCGCAGCGATCGGCGGCGCAGGCTGCGGCGCAGGCGCTATTGAGGCGGCGGCAGGCACTTCGCCCGGTTCCGAAACCGGCGCGCCCTGCAACGGCAGTTCCAGGATGAAGCAGCTGCCGCGACCCGGTTCACTGTCGACCTGGATGCTGCCACCCATGCGCTCGGCCAGATCGCGCGAGATCGACAGGCCCAGGCCGGTGCCACCGTAGCGGCGGCGGGTGCTGCCATCGGCCTGGCGGAAGGCTTCGAAGATGACCTGCAGCTGCTCGCGGGCAATGCCGATACCGCTGTCGCAGACCTCGAAACGGATGCGTCCATGACCGCCCGCACGCACGTGCAGGCTGACCTTGCCATGCTCGGTGAACTTCACCGCATTGGCCAGCAGGTTCTTCAGGATCTGCTGCAGGCGCTGGCTGTCGACCACCAGCTGGCTGGGGGCCAGCGCATCGGCCTCGATCTGCAGGGCCAGGCCCTTCTGCCGCGCCATCGGCTCGAAGGTCTCGCGCAGGCGCTGCAGTACGCTGCCCGTCACCACCACTTCATCGGCCAGCTCGACGTGGCCGGCCTCGATGCGCGAAAGGTCCAGGATGTCGTTGATCAGCGCCAGCAGATCGTTGTTGGACGACAGGATCGCGCGCGCATACTTCACCTGTTCTTCGGTGAGCGTGCCGTCCTTGTTGTCGGCCAGCAGCTTGGCCAGGATCAGCGAGCTGTTCAGCGGCGTGCGCAGTTCATGCGACATGTTGGCCAGGAACTCGGACTTGTAGCGCGAGGTGGCGGCCAGTTCGTTGCTGTTGCGCACCAGCTGGCTCTGCGCGACCAGCAGCGCCTGCTTCTGCGCCTCCAGCTCGTGGGTGCGCTCCTCCAGCTGGACGTTGCTCTGTTCCAGCTCGGCCTGCTGCTCTTCCAGATGGGTCTGCGAGTGCTGCAGGCTGCGGCTCTGCTCTTCCAGCTCCTCATTGGCCACGCGCAGCTCTTCCTGCTGGGCCTGCAGCTCCTCACCCTGGCGCTGCGATTCCTCCAGCAGTACCACCAGTTGTGCGCGCAGCAGCGATGCACGCAGCGCCATTCCGATGGTCTCGGCACAGCGCTCCAGCAGCTCGACATCGAGTCGATCCTGTTCGCCGGCGCGGGTGCGTCCCAGTTCAATGATGCCCACCACCGCGCCATCGCTGCTGATCGGCGCCAGGATGCGCTCGCGCACCGGCAACCGCCCCAGGCTGGTCTGCAGCTCAAGCACCGCATCGTCACCCCCATGCAGGTGGCGGATGCGTTCGTCGCGCGCCACCTGCCCGGCCACGCCCTCCTGCAATGCCAGCGACGCCGGCATGCCGGACGGCAACGCCAGCCCACCGGTCAGCTGCAGTCGCCCGCCTTCCAGGCGGTAGACGGCGGCGACGTCGGCCTGCAGCTTGGCCCCCAGGCTGGTTGCCGCCGCCTCGGCGATCTGCTCCGGACCCAGGTCACCGCGCAGGCTCATCGCCACCGCGTTCTCGGCCTCCTGCAGCCAGAGCGCACGCATCGCGTCGCGCCGCGCCTGGATGGCGCGGGAGACGATCAGCGCGATCATCAGGAACGCACACCCGCCAATGCTGCGGTTGACGAACGAGAACGCCGAGTTGGAGCTGGCCGGGGCAACGTTGTAGCCGATGATCAACAGGATGCAGGCGACGACGGCCACGATGAACGGCGCGCGTGCACTGCGCTGGAACAGCGTGACGCCGACAGCGAGGAAGTACGCCAGCCAGACGGCGTAGCCCAGCGGAACCACCAGTTCCAACGCAATGGTCGCTGCCAGCAGTACGGCGGAGGTCATCCAGATCCAGCGGTCACGCGTAGTCGCACCAGGACGCATGCAGGTCGGTTCCAGAGCACAAAGGGTGGGTGATGGTACTCCGTGTCGTATTCAGCCGCACAGGACCATTGGCACGTGCCGCGCCTGCACGCACTCTTCACACTGCACTGCCTAGCTTCACGTCCCTCCCAGGGGTAATGCTCATTTCCACGTGGACGCAGCTGCTTCTACGACGTCCGTGCTGACGGACCCTTCCCGCCAACTGCGACTGCTGATCGACAGCGTGCGCGACCATGCGCTGTACCTGCTTGATCCTGATGGCATCGTCTGCAGCTGGAACCCGGGCGCGGAGCGCATCAAGGGCTATTCAGCCGGTGAAGTGGTCGGCACGCACTTTGGCCGTTTCTATCTGGCTGCCGATCGCGAAGCCGGGGAACCGCAGCGCCTGCTCCGCCTCGCAGCGCAGCACGGTCACGTCGCCAGTGAAGGCTGGCGGGTGCGCCGCGATGGCTCGTCTTTCCGTGCCAGCGTGGTCATCGAGCCGGTCGTCGAAGCAGGCGAGCTGCTCGGCTTCGTCAAGATCACCCGCGACATCACCGAGCAGTGGCAGGCACAGCGGCTGCTGCGTGATGCCCAGCGTGCGCTGCGCAATACCCAACAGTTCGAGACCGTCGGCCGCCTCAGCCGCGGGCTGTCGCACGAGTTCAACAATCTGTTGACCACCATCGGCAACGCCCTGGACCTGCTGTCCCTGCGCGTGAACGGTGACGATGCACGCGCCGCCGAGCTGCTTGATGCGGCGCAGACTGCGACCGATCGTGGTGCGCTGCTGACCCGCCAGCTGCTGGCCTTCAGCACCGGCCAGACCCTGATCCGCGAACCACTGGATATCAATGCGCTGATACGGCAGTGGCTGCCGGACCTGCAACGCGCCTGCCCGCCCACGGTGGTGCTGGATGCCCAGCTGGCGCCCGGCCTGCCTTCGATCAACACCGATGCGCTGCAGCTGCAGACGGCGCTGGCCAATCTGGTCGCCAATGCCGCGGATGCTACCCTTGAAGGCGGCCGCATCCTGATCGGCACTGCGCTGGAACATCGCCTCGATCCGGATGCGGACTCCACGCTGCAACGTGGCTATGTCACCCTCAGCGTCTGCGATGAGGGCCACGGGATGGCGGCCGACATCGCCGAACGGGCGACCGAGCCGTTCTTCACCACCAAGGACATCGGCAAAGGCAGCGGCCTGGGCCTGAGCCAGGTGTTCGGATTCACTACCCAGAGCGGCGGCTTCGTCGACGTGTCCACCACGCCCGGTGTCGGCACCACGGTCAGCCTGCTGCTCCCCGCAATGGAGGACCCTGCCGATGACCGATGACCCGATCCGCGTATTGATGGTGGAAGACCAGACCGATCTGCGTGAAATGATCGGCCTGGCCCTGCGCGACCTCGGCATCGACGTGGCCACGACCGCCGATGCGCATGAGGCCGCCGCCCTGCTGAAGGGCGAAGCGCGTTTCGACGTGGTGTTCAGTGACGTCAGCATGCCCAACGGCATGTCCGGCATCGAACTGAGCGAGCACGTGGCACGCGAGCAGCCGCAGGCACGGATGATCCTGTCGTCCGGCTACGCCCGCTCGCAGCTGCCTCCACTGCCCGAGCAGGTCGAGTTCCTGCCCAAGCCGTACCGCCTGCGCCAGCTGGTGCAGTTGTTGAAGCAGGCGTAAGGCACGGTGCCCCGGCAGCAGGGCCCTGCGGTCAACCCGTCATCGCCCCCCGCTGGAACGAAGCCAGCAGCGTAGAGGCTGCCGCTGCCGGCGCCAGCCGACCGCGCGCCAGTGACCAGGTGATGCCGTAGAAGCAGGTCCAGTAGAAGTCCGCGAGCCACACTGCGGTGAAACCAACATTGAACTCTCCGGCCGCCTGACCACGCAGGAAGAAGGCCTCGAAGCGCTCGCCGATCGGCGCCCAGCGCTCCGGCAGCAGATGCAGGTCACCCTGGCGCTGCTGCTCTTCCATCATCCGCGCGAACAGCAGCGTTACCAGCTCCCAGTCCGCCAGCAGCGTGGCGGTGACCTGCTCCAGCACGTGGCGCGCATCACCGCCCTCATCGAACCAGACCGCCGCCGCTTCCACGCGCTCGAAGCCGGCCGCGAACAGTGCCTCGTCGATCGCCTCCCGGGTGGGCGCAAACCGGTACAGGGTCGCGCGGCTGATACCGGCCCCGCGCGCGAGTTCGCTGAGGGTGCAGCGTGGATGGCTGACCAGGGTGGCCGCCAGCGCGTGGGGCAGGTCGCGGCGGGTGCTTGCTGCAGCAGGTCGCATGAAAGCGCTGAGGTGTGGGTTCGCCCTCACGCTAGCATGAATCACCAATTAATAAACTGAATCAAAGATGATTCATTCGGATCACCGATGCGCTAAAACAGAGATGCGTCCGGTGCACCCGGGTCGGTGCACGGCAGGGAGCGCGTCACAGGCATCGAAGGAGACAACGCCATGCTGCATCCACTACGCGATATCGCTGTGCTGTTCGACGCCAGCGACACCGGGGACCGCGTTCTCAACATCGCCGCCCATCTGGCGCAGGCACAGCAGGCCCATCTGGTCGCGGTCTCCACTGCCCAGCATCCCACCGACATCGCCAACGGTTTCGCACGCGGTGCCGGCATCGCCGCCGCACTCGACCACGAGGCGCGCGCGGATGCCGCCTGCACCGCGCAGCTGATGCAGAACCTGCGTGCCGTGTCCGAGCCGCTGCAGATCAGCACCGAACTGCGCATCGTCTCGGACTACCTGGGCGGCGCCGACCTGGCCCTGCAGTCGCTGTACTGCGACCTGATCATCGCCGGCTATCCGCGTACTCCCGGCGCCCCTTCTGGCTGGCACCCGCTGGGAACGCTGCGCCAGACCGGCGTGCCGATGCTGCTGGTGCCACCGCATTGGCATGGCGACCAGGTCGGCCATCGCATCGTGGTGGCCTGGAATGCCAGCAAGCAGGCACGTCGTGCGGTAGCCGATGCGTTGCCGCTGCTGGCACGTGCGAAAGCGGTGCACCTGCTGATGGTCGACACGCCCAAGGCCGAGGCCACACCTGGCGCCGAGATGGCCCAGCACCTGGCGCGGCACGGCGTCGAAGTAGAGATCCAGGCGATCAGTTCAAGCCAGGGCGGCGTTGCCGCGACCATCCGCCAGCACGTGCTCGATGCCGACGCCGACCTGCTGGTGCTGGGCCCTACAGCCGCAGCCGGGTGGTCGAGCGTGTGCTCGGCGGGGTCACCGAGGATCTGCTGGCCGAAGTACCGGCGCCCTTGTTCGTGTCGCACTAGTACCGCCCTGCCCTGCCCGGCGATAGCCGGTCAGCGACTGCCCCGTGTGCCGCCGGAAGTAGCGGCACAGGTAGGACGCATCCTCGAAGCCCAGTCGCTCGGCGATACGACCGATCGGCAATTCGCTGTAGGTCAGCAGCGCCTTGATTTCCAGCACCACCTGGCGATCAATCAACGCCTTTGGCGTTTCGTCGAAGCACTCGCGGGTCAGCTGCGAAAGATAGAACGGGGTGATGCACAGCGCGTCGGCATAGGACTGCACGTCGCGCTGGCGCGTGCTGCGCTCACCGACCAGTTCCCAGAAATTCCAGGCCAAGCGCTCGCGTCGGCTGACCTGCGCCACGGCCACACTGCGCGCCGGCAACAGCGTTGCGAATTTGAGGAAGAACGTCTGCAGCAGGTTGCGCAGCATCACGTGACGATAGCGGCCGCCATTGTGCTGCGCATCCATCAACTGCTGCAGCCAGCCCTGCAGCAGCGGCACGTCCAGCGGCGACGGCACGCAGTGGGGCTGATCGTGCAGGAACTTGAACAGTGCATTGGGAAGCACATAGGCCACCTCCGATGCCAGCGCCTTGGGCATCAGGCAGACCACCGCCAGAAAGCCGCGTGAGCGCTGCCGCAGCAGCGCCAGCGTGTCCTCTGCCAGCACCAGCACATCGTGCCGCTGCACCGCTACCTCGCGGAAGTTCAGTGCAAAGCGCGCGCGCCCCGATACGCATACCAGCACCGCCAGATAAGCGTGGCCGAACGACAGCGGGACGCCCTGCCCTTCGGCCAGCGTACTGACCTCCAGGCGCATGGATTCGTCCTGGTCCAGGAGCTGGGGTACGCGATCCATCGGCCGATCCGGCTGTATTCCGGGCCCCAGCATACCCGGGCTCGACCACCCGTTGTGAAAAGTACCGAAACCATCAAGGTCCCGCCCTGGGCCGATCGCGCCTGGCGACCTAGCCTGTGCACTCTCTTTGTTCCCGTGGAATTGACATGCAGCTGCACACCGAACGCTTGATCCTTCGCCCCTGGCGCGACACCGACGCTGCCGATCTGTACGAGTACGCCCGCGACCCGCGCGTGGGCCCCATCGCCGGCTGGCCGGTGCACACCAGCGTTGAGGAAAGTACCGAAATCATCCGCACCGTCTTCAACCGGCCAGAGGTCTACGCGCTGCAGAGCCGCGAGGACGGCCACGCGATCGGCTGTGTCGGCATCCTGATCGGCACCGACAGCAACTTCGAGATCAGCGATCGAGAGGGTGAGATCGCCTACTGGATCGGCGTTCCGTACTGGGGCCGCGGACTGGTGCCCGAAGCGGTGCGCGAAGTGATGCGGCACGCCTTCATGCAGCTGGAACTGGACGCACTGTGGTGCGGCTACTTCGCTGACAACCTGCAATCGCTCAGCGCACAGAGCAAATGCGGTTTCCAGCATCACCATACCGAGGTGAACAAGTTCAACAGCTTCCTCGGCGACTACCGCACCGAGCACATCAGCCGCATCACCCGCGAGCAATGGTTTGCCCTGCAGGCCACCTTGCCAGCATGAGCGAAGTTCAGGCCGACGTGCGCTGCATGAACAGAAGTTCCGGCGTCGAGGACGCATCAACCTGCTGGAAGCCGAGGTCGCGATACAGGGCCACGGCAGCTGCGTTGTCACGATAGACGCGCAACGTGAGGCGCTGCACACCGGCTTCGCGCATGGCCTGTGCACTCAAGGCCTGCATGAGCAGCCGGCCAAGGCCGCGCCCGCGTGCCAGCGGGGAAACAATGATGCGGCCCAGGTGCGCGGTACCGGCGTCGGTCATCCAGTACTGGCCAAAGCCCAGGCACTGGCCCTGCTCGTCAAGCAGCGCCCAGCCCGGCCGCAGCCCGAGTTCGAGCACCTGCGCGAACCGTTCCTGCGGCAAGGGAAACGGCACGCCGGGGCCCGCCCAGCGCTGGGTGGCCTCGGCGGAATCAAGCCAATCGGCAATGGTGGCGTAGTGGGAAGGCTGGACGGCGCTGAGGCTTGGTTTCATGACCCGCATGGTGCGTCATTCGTGGCGGTTAGACACGCTGCATGGCGACACTTGAGTTTTGTCATAGGACAATAAACAATTCCAGGTGTCCAGCCCATTCCCCCTTCGGGAGATCCCATGTTCAAAGGCCTCAGCGCGTTTCCACTGACCCCGCTCTCTGAAGCCGGCATCGACTTTCGTGCGTTTGCCGGACTGGTCGAGCGCCTGGCGGATTCCGATGTTGATTCGATGGGCGTGCTTGGCTCCACTGGCAGCTACGCCTATCTGGAGAAGCACGAGCGCAAGCGCGTGCTGCGCGAAGCACTCGCGCACGCCGGGGGTGTTCCGGTGATCGCCGGCATCGGTGCATTGCGTACTCGCGATGTGCTGGAACTGGCCCTGGACGCCGAGGATGCAGGTGCTGCAGGCCTGCTGCTCGCCCCCGTGTCTTACCAGTCCCTGAAGGACCATGAGGTGCAAGCACTGTTTGAGACCATTTGTAGGGCGGTGCGTACACCGATCTGCGTCTACGACAATCCAGGCACCACGCACTTCCGCTTCACCGATGCACTGCATGGCCGGATCGCCGCGCTGCCCAACATCGCTTCGATCAAGATTCCGCGCCTCGCTGATGATCCGGCCGATGCGGCCGCCCGCGTTGCTGCACTCCGTGCATGCGTTCCCGCACATGTGACGCTGGGCGTCAGTGGTGACGCCTCGGCGGTGCGAGGGCTGCTGGCGGGGTGTGACGGCTGGTATTCGGTGACCGCCGGGCTTTTCCCCGAGGTAGCGCTGCAGATCATGCGGGCCGTGGGGAGTGGCGATGAAGAGGGTGCTATTGCCCTGTCTGCGCGGCTGGCGCCGCTGTGGTCCCTGTACGACCGGTTCGGCGGGATTCGCGTGATGGCCTGCGCGGCGGCCCTGCTGGGACTGTGCAGCGAGAACTGCCTGCCGTTGCCGTTGCAGGGGCTGCGTGGCGGGGATCGCGAGGAGGTCGCGGCGGTGCTGGGTGGACTGGGATTGTTGTAGAGCCCCGGAGTACGGCTGCCATGCGCCTGCGGAAGATGGTGACCCCGGCCCGATTCGAACGGGCGACCTTCCCCTTAGGAGGGGGACGCTCTATCCAGCTGAGCTACGGGGCCATTGGCAGCGGGGAAGGATACCTCGTCTGGCTGAATGGACCAAGCGCGGGGCGTTCTGCAGAGCCCTCGGAGTAGATATGCTGGCCCACCGCGACCCGTTGTGAACAGGATGTCCGACGTCTGGCGAACTCTCTCCGCCCTCGGCGACAGCCGCTGGCTGCTGCCGATGGCCCTGGTGCTACTGATCACCCTGCCCCGCGCAGACGCACGCCTGAAATGGCGATGGCTGCTGGCCATCGCCGTCACCGCCGGCGTTACGCTTGCCTCAAAGCTGGCCTTCATGGGCTGGGGGATTGGCATCAAGAGCGTGCACTTCACCGGTTTCTCCGGGCATGCCGCGATGTCCAGTGTCGTCTATCCAGTCGTTGGTGTACTGCTTGCCGGCCCCGGCAAGCGCGCACGGGCGATCGGCCTGGTAATCGGCGTGCTGTTGGCCACCGCTATTGCCTGGTCACGAATCCCGCTGCATGCGCACAGCCTCTCGGAAGTAATTGCCGGGCTGGCACTTGGACTGAGCTGCAGCACATTGACGCTGCGCACGGCCTCACCCATCGGACGTCCACCCGCGGTGGCTGTTGTCGCTGCCGTACTCGCGGGGATGATTCTACCCTTCACCCTGCCCGACCTTCATACCCATCAGCTCGTGATCGCACTGGCGAAGTTCATCTCCGGCAGGGCTGAGATCTTCCAAAACTTCTGAGAATCGCCAAGGCGACTCCACATTTCCTTCACGTTCCTTGACAGGGCAAATGAATAGAAGCCAACATAGCGGTGGAAAAATTTCCCTCACGGAGTAGGAGACCCCGTAGATGAAGAAGATGATTGCCGCCCTGGCCCTGCTGGGCCTGTCCTCGCCGGTGTTCGCTCAGGAAGCTCCTGTCGCCGCCGAAACCAGCGCTGAAGTTGCTGGCGCTGAAGCTGCTGGCGCTGCCGCCACCGGCACCCTGACCACCGTCGCCACCGTGGGCCTGGGCGTTGCCGCTGCTGGCGTGCTGTACAGCGTTGCTGCGGACAGCAGCAAGGATGACGCGGGCAACAACAATGGTGGCGGCACCACCAACCCGCCGACCGGCACCACGGGCACCACCGGCACGACCGGCACCACCCGCTGATCGACACGCCGACGTAGCACCCCGCCCTCGCCGGGCGTCAGTTCGGCGAGGGTTTTTTCATGCCCGATCGGGCCAGGAACAGATTTCGATGGACTGCAAGCGTTTCGTAGCCACAATGACGGTGGCACTCACCCTGACCGGCTGCATGTGGGCGCCAGGCCAGCATCTTCGCTCGAGCACCTTCGCTCGCGATGATCAGCCCATTGGCAACGACCAGATCGAACTGATTCCGATCACGCCCAAGCTGATCGCCATGGAGCGCGCCACTCGCGATGTCGCGGCACTGCCCGCCGCCCTGACCCAGTATCAGCCGGGCCCCTACCGCATCGGTGCGGGCGACATTCTCTACATCACCGTATGGGATCATCCCGAACTGACGGTACCCGCTGGCCCCCAACAGCAATTGAATGCTGCCGGCCGCCCCGTCCAATCGGATGGAACACTGTTCTATCCCTACATCGGCAAGATCAGCGCGTCGGGCAAGACACCTGCAGAGCTGCGTGAAGAGCTGACATCCAAGCTCGCCCGCTACATCGAGGCGCCACAGGTGGATGTATCACTACTGACGTACGCAAGCCAACGCGTGTGGGTTACCGGCGCCTCGCGCCAGCCCGCCACCGTTGCGCTCACGGTCGTGCCCTTGACGTTGGGCGATGCCATCAGCCAAGCGGGCCTGGACCCGACGCAAGCGGACCTCTCCGGCGTACGCCTCACCCGCAACGGCACCACCTACACCATCGACCTGGATCGACTTGGCCGCAACGGCGGAGGCGACACCAATGTGTTCCTGGCTGCCGGCGATCATATTTACGTGCCTTACCTGGATCACAAGGAAGTGTTCGTGGTAGGTGAAGTCAATCAACCCGGTGCACTGAACTTCAAGACCGGCGAGATTTCCCTGAGCCAGGCACTTGGCCGAGCGCGCGGCCTGTTGCAGACCACCTCCAACGGCAACGCTGTCTACGTGATCCGCGGCTCGAATGACCTGCAGAGCACTCCGTCGCAGGTGTTCCACCTGGAAGCGAAGTCACCCGCTGCATTTGCCGTGGCCAGCCAGTTCGACCTGCAACCTGGTGATGTCGTGTTTGTCGGTGCCGCCGGCGTGACCCGCTGGAGCCGGTTCGTGAACCAGCTGCTACCCTTCACCGCCATCATCAGCAACGCTGCCAGCGCGCGCAACGATCTGGACAAGTAACGTGGTCTCTACCGTGAGCAGGATCGCTCAGGCTGCCACCCGACGTGCAAACCGCCAGCGCCCCGTGGCGCTGGCCTTGCTTGTACTCATCACCGCAACCAGTTGCGGCGTTGTGGGCAAGACCAGCGTCAAGTCGGTGCAGATCGCACTGCAGGGCAAGCCCGATGTGGAGCCAACGGCTGCCGAAGTTGCTGCCAATCGATTCCCGCAGATCAAGGTCACTGGACCCGCGGGTGGCGCGATTCTGGTACTTGGCAACATCGATTCCGGGCGCCAGGCGTGGTACAGCTCCGAGCGAAGCATCGTCTTCCTCAGGAATGGCATCGTCGTCGGGACCCATGGCAGCACCCCAGAACTGCAGGGAATGACCATCGAGGGGGATTCTCCCTTCCATGCCCTGCACCGGATAGCGGACGGCACGACCATACAGCGCCGCTATGACGTCATGCCTGATTACAGGTATGGAATGAACGTCACCGGCACCCTGGTCACCTTGGGCAAAGAGAAGGTCCAGATCCTGGAGAGCGAGCGCGAGCTGTTGCACGTGCGGGAGCGGCTTCAGGGCGACGGCTGGAAGCGCGACAACCACTACTGGGTCGATCCTGCCAACGGGTTCATCTGGAAGAGCATCCAGGCCATCGCACCCGACACCAGCCTTGAAGTTGTCCAGCTCAAGCCCTACTCGCAGGACCTGTAGAACCGATGACACTGCGACCGATCATCCTTGGGCTGGCACTGGCGCTGGCCTGCCATGCGCACGCCTCATCGCCGATCAATGTCGAAGCGGCCGGTCATGTTCGCAATCCCGGCATGCACACGCTTCCCGCCGATGCCCGCCTCAGCGCAGTCGCACTCGCTGCAGCGCCGGAAGAAGAAGCCTATATGCTGGGCGCCGCCCTTCTTCGGCAACGTGCACTGACGCCGCAGACCCGCCTCAAAGCGGGCCTGCTCTTCGATCTTGGAACACTCGCCTCCCAGCAGGATGCTCCGGAGCTTGCCGACGCGGCCGCACAGCTGGCGCGCGAGCTCGGTGACCTACCAGTGACCGGGCGCGAACCGCAGCTCCTTGATCCGCGCCGCCTGGAAGCGAGTGCCGCGGAAAATCGACCCGCGCTGGCCGGCGACCGCGTCGTCTATCCCGGCCGACCCGAAACCGTGCAGGTTGTTGGCGCGGTCGTACAGCCGTGCAAGCTGCAGCATCAAGCCACACTCGACGCACGAAGCTACCGCAACGCGTGTGCCTTGCTGCCGGTGGCGAGCCCTGATGACCTCTACGTCATCCAACCCGACGGCAAGGTGCAGCAGCTCGGCGTGGCGCTGTGGAACCGGAGCGCTCCAGTGCGCTTGGCGCCAGGCGCCGTGATCTACGTACCATTGAGCGCCGCCAAGATCCGCAACATTGCCCCCGATGTCAACGAGGATGCCGTGCGCTTCCTTGCCACCCAGGTGCTGGATGCACCCGGAGTTTCATACTGATGCGCCATCGCCCCATCCCACTGGCACGCGCCAGTGTTGCCCTTCTCAGCCTGGGCGTCAGCGCTGCATTGCACGCACAGACAGCCCCTGCCCCCACCGCCAGCGATTGGGGCGGCGTCGGCCTGCTGCAGACCCCCACCGCACGCATGGCCGACGACGGCGAAGTGAGCTTCACCGCAAGCCATACCTCGCCCTACAGTCGCTACAACGTGGTGATGCAGCCCCTGCCATGGGTTGAAGGCGCATTCCGCTATGTCTCGGTAGCGAATCGACGCTATGGCCCGGAGTGGCTGAGCGGCAAGCAGAACTACAAGGACAAATCCATCGACCTGAAGGTCCGGCTGTGGCAGGAAAGCCGATGGGCCCCCGAGGTGTCCGCAGGCTTCCGCGATATCGGTGGTACCGGCCTGTTCTCCAGCGAGTACCTGGTTGCAAGCAAGCGGTTCGGACCGATCGATGCAAGCCTTGGTCTTGCCACCGGCTACATCGGCAATCGAGGAGACTTCTCGAACCCGCTTCGGGTAATCAGCGACCGCTTTGAAGAGCGCCCACGCGCGCAGGGCACCGGCAACTTCAACAGCAAGGGCATGTTCCGCGGTCCCGTCGGCATCTTCGGTGGCATCGCCTACCAGACACCCTGGGAACCCCTGCAGCTGAAGCTTGAGTACGACGGCAACGACTACAAGCGCGAACCACAGAACAACAATCAGACTCAGAAGAGCCCGATCAACCTTGGCGCAAGCTATGCCGTGAATCCCAACGTGCAACTGCATCTTGGCTGGGAACGGGGCGACACAGCCATGCTCGGCATTACCCTGCGCGGCAATGTGGCACGAGCGAAGTCAACGCCAAAATTGCTCGACCCGCCGCCAGTCGCACGCGCTTCAGCAGAACCCCCGACTCAGTCAATGGATGACATTGATTGGCATGCACTGAGCCGGACGCTGGAAGAGAACGCTGGCCTCCGTGTCACGGACATCAGCCGGCGCGGCTCGGAAGTGATCGTCAGTGGCGAACAGCGCCGGTTCTACTACCCGGCTCAGGGTATTGGCCGGGCCGCACGCATCCTTGATGCAGAACTACCCTCCGATCCCACGTGGTTCACAATCCAGAACACTCGCCTCGGCATCCCTGTCGTGGAGAGCAGCATTGAGCGCAGCGCCTTCAACCGCTACCTCGACAATCGCATCCCACTAAGCGAGCTGGCGGGCCACATCGAGCAGGCAGCGCCTGCGCAGCAGCGCCGCGAGAGCCTGTACACAGCGCCGCTTCAGCGCTTTGACGGCGCGTTCAATATTGGATACCAGCAGCAGCTGGGTGGACCGGATGGCTTCTTCCTGTTCCAGGTCGCAGGCACCTACTCGGCCAATCTTCACTTCACACGGAACACCTGGCTGAGTGGAACGGTCAGCTACAACGCGTACAACAACTACAACCGCTTCCGCTACGACGCGCCAAGCAACCTGCCCCGGGTCCGCACGAACATCCGTAGGTACCTGACTACGGAAGACCTGACCCTGACCAACCTCCAGTTCACCAGCAATCATCAGCTGGGCAAGGACCTGTATGGCTCGGCATACGCCGGCCTGTTCGAGGCCATGTACGGCGGTGTGGGCGGAGAGATCCTCTACCGCCCCCTCAACGAGCGCTGGGCCTTAGGTGCCGAACTGAACTGGGTGAAGCAGCGCGATTTCGACCAGCGCTTCAGCTTCCGCGACTACAGCACCACCACCGGCCACGCCAGCTTCTATTATCAGTGGGGCGATGAGCACAAGATCACCAGCATGATCAGCGCCGGCCGCTACCTGGCGAAGGACTGGGGCGCCACAATCTCGGTTGCGCGCGCCTTCGACAATGGCGTCAACATGGGCGCATACGCCACCAAGACCGACGTTTCGTCCAAGGACTTTGGCGAAGGCAGTTTCGACAAGGGCATCTTCATTTCGATCCCCTTCGACTTCCTCCTGCCTCGTTCGACTCGCGCCCGTGCGACGTTCGCCTGGAATCCACTATATCGAGACGGTGGCGCGCGATTGAGTCGTAGCTACTCGCTTTACCAATTGACGTCGGAGCGGGACCCGGACTTCTTCTTCGACAATCTCGAAAACATCGCAAAGTAAGCCCATGGAAATCGAGCCATCTCGATTCCACCCAATTGAACAGGCAACATCGAAGTCTGCAAGGAAGAACAACATGCGTGTAGCAATCATCCACGACTGGCTTACAGTCAATGCCGGTGCCGAGAAGGTACTGAAGCAGATGCTACTGCTGTACCCCCAGGCAGAGATATTCACTCTGGTGGACTTCCTCCCTGAGGAAGATCGCTCTTTCCTTGGCAGCCACAAGGTTCACACCAGTTTCATCCAGAAACTGCCACGTGCACGCAAAAGCTATCGGAGTTATCTTCCGCTCATGCCGCTTGCCATCGAGCAGTTTGATCTCAGCGGCTTCGACCTTGTTCTATCAAGCAGCTACGCCGTAGCCAAAGGCGTGCTCACTGGCCCAGATCAAGTCCATGTGTGCTACTGCCACTCCCCGATTCGCTATGCTTGGGACCTTCAGCCGCAGTATCTGCGCGAATCCGGGCTGGAACGGGGCCTGAAGAGTGCCATCGCACGGATCATTCTCTCCTATATCCGCATGTGGGACGTTCGGACCGCCAATGGTGTGGACCATTTCATCGCCAACTCGACGTTCATTGCTCGGCGTATTCGCAAGGTCTACGGGCGCGATTCTGTTGTGATCCCCCCACCAGTTGATATCCCGGAGACTCTCCCCAGCCCTATCCGCCAAGACTACTACGTCACAGCTTCACGGCTGGTGCCCTACAAGCGCATCGACCTGATCATCGAAGCGTTCAATCAAATGCCTGATCGCAAGCTAGTTGTTATTGGCAGCGGACCGATGCTGGAACAGATGAAGCGGCTCGCCAAGCACAACGTGAGCGTTCTCGGGTACCAGCCCCAGGAAGTGCTCGAGAAGCATCTTGCCGAGGCACGCGCCTTCGTATTTGCGGCTGAAGAGGACTTTGGTATTGCGCCGGTGGAAGCGCAAGCGTTTGGAACGCCGGTGATCGCCTACGGGAAAGGAGGCATCCTCGACAGCGTCAAAGAAGGAGAAACAGGATCTTTCTTTTCCGAGCAATCTTCGTTGTCAATCCAAAACGCCATCAGATCATTCGAGCTGCGCTGCGCACCTTGGAATCACACCCAGATTTCCAAGCACGCCAACAAATTCAGTCCTGATGAGTTCCGCAATAGGCTGGCGAAAGAAGTTCAGCTTGCACACCAGAACCATCAACGACAGAAAAATCATGCCATTGATTAAACGCAGCTGCATAATACTGCACTCGAGCAAAGGGCCTTTCAGTTGAGATCGCGGGCGGACCTCGCACTGCAAAGGGTACAAAATGAATCTGACGCCTCAGCCCCTCTCGTAAGCCCCAAAATTCAAGACCGAGAATAATTATTTAGAGGCCCCTACACCAGCCAAGGAGAGGGACCATCTGAGAAACGGCCTCAGGCTTGCAAATCGAACATCCCTGATTTTCGTTGCTTGGATAGGCGCCCAATGTCATTCAACATTGCGACTGTTCGTGACTCATAAGTGTGACGCCTTGCCTCAATCTGACCACGCTCCTTGGCCACTGAAACATCCATAAGGCTTGCCTCAATCTCGCTGACAAACTCATCCGCACCCGAAGCAAATCTACACACATGTGCAAACTCCCTCAGAGAATCAAGGCGCACACTTACAACGGGCAAGCCAGCAGCAAGATACTCAAAGAACTTCATTGGAAACATGCCAAGAGTGTAGTCATTGAGAATATTGGGCATAATGGCAACATTCATACCCTTGAGATAAGCAGGCAAATCAGCATAAGGCCGCGGCCCTAAGAGGTGCACATTGGGAGCGGTACTGAGCAATTCAGCACAGGTCCAAGGATCACCCTCCCCCACCTTCCCGACAAGCACAATATTCCAGTCAGGGCGGCGCCGGGCGATTCCAACAATTAGTTCAAAATCTATTTTATAAGAACTAATCGCTCCAACAAATCCAATCACCGGCCCTTTGAGCGTCGCAATGTCCGAAGGAACCTGGACACCCGACGAACCCGCTGACGAAAAGTGCACGTAGTCAGCCACATTTGGGTAGTAAATAGTATTTGGATTAATATCGCGACGCCCCTCAAGAAGAGGCTCCGCAGTAACGAATATCACATCCGACTCTCGTACCAGCTCTTTTTCACGTGAATCAATTGCCTCAAACGGCATGCCCGGCTGCGCCTTTACATCATCCACGCAGTGATATACCACCGTCGCGAAACGATCTAAATCCACCAACTGCGTTGTAATTGGATTATAAGTCCAGAGGACGGATGGCTTAAGGCCAACAATACGACTCCAGACCGCGAAAGAGAATCCGAGCAAGGATCTGTTTACCCTCCCAACCACGCTATTTCCATGAAACGGTAGCAGCATGGGCGAAACAACCCATACTCCATCCCTAACCCTTCTAGGCAAGGCGAAGGCCTTTCGGATCCTTCCAATTATCCGTTTCATATCACTTGCAGAAGCAGAAGGCCTTCGGAGACCCACCGAATCAACATACAAGACTCGATATCCAAGCCTACTCAGTTCACATGCAACATGCTGCTTATTGGTCCAGAATGGATTATCCCAATCCGCCGTGGAAAGCAAAATAACATCCCTATTTGTCATAAATCTTCCCCAGCGATCGGCGAATCAAACCAAAAGCAACTGTGCGCGACCGTCTCCAAAGAAGAAGCGCCAGGACCCAATACCCACAGAATACTCCAGCAACACCAAGCTCCCCAACACCTGGATGAGGGAGCGTCATAACTGCTGCCACGTGCCCCCCCCCAATAATGAGCATGGGGAATAGCCATTTCGAGAAATCACCAAGAACACCCAAATTCCAGCAACACATAAAAGTCAAGAGCACCGAGGCTGCCGCGGCCGCGCAACCCAATGCCACTCCACCAATCTTCTTGTAGAGAAGAAAGCTAATTAGAATTTGTACAGCAACCGATATCATCGTAAAAGCCACGACCATACCGTTGCGCATCCGAGCACTCATGGCCTTAACCAGAAAGTAGCTTACAACCTGCGCCCAGAGCCCTACAGACATAGATGAAAGAATAGAAACGGTCGAAGCGGTTGAATTCTCACCAAATTCCCCGTGCTGAAATAGGAGTCGCACAAGCGTCTCTCCGTGCAGCAGCAGAATGAACGAGATCGGAACCGTGACAATCAGAAGTGCTGAAACAACCTTCACAAGCACTGACCTGAACTCAACTGCCGTCATTGACCCCATTGTGGCCAAACCGGCGAGGCCCAAGGGCATCGCAAGAAGAAGCACTCCAGTCTCAGTAATCAACTTTGCATACCCAAGCGCAGCCACGGTTGAGTCAGAGATCAATGAAGCAATCGCGCGCTCCGCCACTACCCCTGCTTGAAGCACGACCGGCAGAAGGAGCAAGGGTCGTATTGCGCGAAGAAATCTAAACATCGAATCAAAGTAGTATTCGCGCCTTAGCATTGAGACAGGGGCCCAGCTCCCAACACAAGCAGCCCGAACACCCAATGCAGAATACAGTGCATAGGAACACAGGAACGCCCACGCAATCAAGGAAAAATCCGAGAAGCACCATGCAAGCGCAATTCCAAGAATCATGCCGACATTCTGTATTGTGGCGCGCATCGAAGCCAACGAGAACTCACCATTGGCCATCGCCAGATATGAAAGCAAATTCCCAGCCACATAAAATGGAACGCCCAACGCAGACACCTTAAGAAGCTCTATCGTTAGGCCCCTGGCCTCCGGACCGAACCCCGGAGCCACTACAGAAACCCAGGATTCCGCCAAAACCAGCAGCATCAACAGAATGCCAAAGGAGATCGGAACCATGATAGAAAGAACTGCCCAGAATAAACCTATAACTCTCTCTCTGCCCTCTTTTTCAATGGAAGAGTATAAAGGCAGAAATCCCGCTGACAGCGCGTTAGCGGCGAAGAACTCTACAGGAACTAGCGTAGCCGTTTGGGATGCACGCGCCGCCGATGCTACCGCACCGGTTCCAAAAGCTGTAGCAAGTAAAATCTCCCTAAGTACTCCCGACAGTTTCCCAATGACAGAGCCTGTTGCAAGCTTCAAGGCCGCGCGTATCATTGCACTTCGCCCTTCGATCTACTGGCACCAGAAAACAAACTCAAATAACTCAGTGCAGCATACTGCAATGAATAGCGCTCCGGCAGCAAGCTAGTACGATCCATTCTTGGTTGAATCACTTTAACAGCTCGTGCAACGCTCGCAGGATCGTGGGGATCCACCTCCTCTATAGCTTCCGACGGCCGCTCTTGCTGGACGACATGACGCGAAACAATACAAGGAAGACCACACGCCAATGCCTCGAGAATATTCATTGGCAAACCCTCGACCCGAACTGTCGTAAACAGCATTACGTCAGCGGCCGAAAGGTAATCCACCATCTCATCTCGCGAAACCGCCCCCGCAAAATGCACAAAGTCCTCCAAACCCAGCTCACGCACCTTGCTCTGAAGACGGACCCGTTCTGGTCCATCACCAACAATGAGGTACCGAACAGAACAATCATCCCTCAAAGCAACGGCAATGCCATCCAGCGCTTGGTAGATCCCCTTCTGCCCGTCTAAGCGCGCCGCTGTAACTACTACCTTCGAGTTACACCAGCCCATTGACTCTCGAAGACGGAGAGCTCGCTCAGAATCATACCGAAATGTTTCTTCTGAAACCCCATTGCTAATCAGACAAGCCCCTCTTTCTCCACTCAATACGAGTGCAATGGGGAAACGTCCAAATTCAGTTACAACGGCTTGACCGATTGCAACAACAGAAGCATATCGTGGATAATCACGCAAATCTTTGATTAGATTGACTAGATTTTTCAGAGACTTAATCAATTCAATCGCGCGACGAGATCTCCATTTTGAAACCAGCTCGCCAAGTGATGTCCCATGCGCCTGCATATGGATGCGTTTCCGAACATCATGCCCCAAATCGAGGAAGGGACTGGCGGCTGAACTGACGCCGAGAATCGCATCAAAGGACAGCAGATATTCCCTGGGGCAGGCATCCAGAAGTCCTCGCCTCCATCGCGCACCGTATCGCCGCCATGCAACACCTTTCATGCCGCGAATTTCTACACCACTGTCCCAGAATGTATCTGGCCGATCGCTAATCTCCGCAGTGATAATAGCCACCTCGTGACCTAGGCGAGCAAACTCTCTTGCCAAATCCCAGGCAACTGCCTGCATTCCACCAATGGAATGATGAGGCAGAACACGAGTAACGATGAGAAGCCTCACAGAAGCCCCTCATAGAGTCGACCCAATACAGCCGACTGCACTTTCACATTGAACGAATCCTCGACTATCTCGCGAGCTTGAGCAGATACCCTTGAAGCGAAAGCCGGGCTGATAATGTAGTGACGCATAGCCTCAGCTATAGCTCCAACATTCCCCTCCTCAACCAAGAGACCATTCACTTCCTGCTTTATAAGCTCTGGAATTCCCGCATGAAAAGTTGAAACTATAGGGGTGCCTGTAGCTGCCGCCTCCATGAGAACGATCGGAAGACCTTCAGTATCACCATTTGCCGCCGTTCTACTTGGCTGACACAGCATTAATGCATTCTCCATCAGCTTTCGGGCTTGCTCTCTAGGGACCCCTCCCAGGAAATCCACATGAGACGAAAGGCCCGACGAATCCACGAGATCCCTTATACGCCTCTCCATCGGTCCCGCACCAACAATTACAAGGCGAATATCAGGATGCCCACGATGGATCAGGCGAAATGCATTGATGAGGTCTATGCACCCTTTCTTCTCCACCAGCCTTCCTACATGGAGAATGTAATTTCCCGATCGTTCCGCTACGGGCTTATATGCGAAGGCATCGACGTCCACCCCCATGTAGTGCGTTACAACGCGCCCCTCAGGAAAGCCACTTTCAAGAACCATTCTTTCAATATGGCGAGAAACACAGACAAACAGGTTCCCCCTGCGTTTTAGACCAGATTTAAATAGAACGTAGTTAATCCATGCCGGCTTCATCGAACGCAATAGCTCGGAAGGTTTGAGCGTTACATCATAGCCATGAAAGGTCGTCACTAAGGGAACGTCCATTTCTTTAGCCAAGCCTTCGGCATAGACCCCCTCCACGCCGAAGTGTGCATGAATCAACTCTACACTGGCATCACGCAGTGGCTCAATGTATCCCTTACTGGACCTGAGAATCGACTGGCATCCTTTAGAAAAGGCCCCCATTCTCGTATCATCCCAGAGTGCAAACGAATTGACATCCGGATGTGCAGAACGCGTGCGGCCAGTATAAAACGGCGTCCAGCCAGGGACGGAGTCGGCTTGCTCCCTAATGAATGGTTCGGATTGTTTGAAGAGCTCATGCCTAAAGACGGCATACGATTTAGGCTTTTTCATCAAACGTCTCCTAATAACTTTCTAATATGCAGGCAATAATCAAATCCGCACGCGGATGGCATGCGCTCTATTACCCGCCAACGGCCGCATGATTGCTGCACCCAAGAAAATTGCAGCTACCGAGCTCTCTGCCGGGACTTGCGTAATACCGTAGATGACCATAAAAAAGAGAACAGTGCCCCCACAAGCGAGGAACAACTCTCGACTCGCAAGCGTCAACTTCAAAACTGCTGTAAAGATCATTGCAATCAAAGCAACCCCATAGATTCCACCCACAAAGATCATATAAAGGTAGAGGTTATCGACGAAGGCATACGCAAATCCGCCGCCACCGAGCTGCATTGATGCCCCCAACCCCCCAACCCCGAGGCCAAATAACATGCCAGAATTGGCAATGCCATACTGAATAACTGCCGGCCAGACCACGGTGAACCTATCGTGCAAGCTTGCATATCCCCCGCCCCCAGGGATTGCCGCGCCCTTTGAATACATATAGAACGGCAGTAATAGGCCGACGATCAACCCAGCAACAATGAATGACCCAAGAGCGCGCCTAACCACCCTGCGATTCAAAAGGATCGGAATCGAGGAAATTGCAAATGCGAGTGCAGCTGTCTTCATTGTGCTGAGATAAATGGAAATAAAGACGAACAGCACGATAAGGACGCGCATCAAAGATCGACGCTCCGTGCTGGCCACGAGCAAACCCAAGACTGCGATGAGCAAAGAAGACTCGATAGACGAGCTGGATAAGCCAGCCAAACGCCGAACACCGCCATCAGACCACTCCCGTCCGACCAGCGATGAAATTCCGCCAATTTCGATCGTAAGCCCTTCCCACGGAAAGACAATAAAATAATTTATCAGCTGAAATGTAATTGCCGCACCCAACAGAATCCTGATCTTCCGCAACATCCAGTGACTGAGAACAGACTGATAAAAAATCATCCCAAAAAAGAATGGAAGAAGGACCCAGAACCCCATCATCACCTGCGCAATTCCATTCAGCAGAAGTGAACTAGCAAGGCACAAGAAAATAACCGAGACTATAGCAAGCTGCCCCGTCCGCAACCTAAACAGGGCAAGCGGGACCAGCGCAACAGAAAGAAGAAGGATTTTTGAAGCAAGATGAAAGTATGGCAAACCAACAAGGAAACCGAGATACTTCAGCAATCCCGCACAGGCAGTCGTCCACAAATGGAACAGTACAGCCCACTGAAGAAAATCCCCTTTTCCTGCAACGACCTGAGACGGCAAAAATCTCAATTCCTCGCCATTAGAAATTTCCACTAGCAGATCTCGTTAGTTGCCCCAAAAGGGCGTTCCCCGCGCAGATTGGGCGCCGCGATTAGAAAGCACGCCGCAGCCTCATCCAGCAGCGGACTAAAGCAAGTCCCACCTCACGTCACAGATTTGTACTCGTAGTATCCATAACTGTAGTAACCAGCGGAACGCCGCTGAACGGCGTTAAAGATCGCACCCTTGATGCGTACGTTGTTCTGCTCAAAGCGGCGCTTGGCGAGCGCCAGCTCCTTCGCTTGGTTGAGGCCAAAGCGCGCCACCATCAGGCAGGTACCGGCATGATGGGCAATGATCGCAGCATCGGTAACTGCCAGGATCGGCGGCGTATCGACAATGACCAAGTCGTACTGCGGTGCCAGCTCCTCCAGCAACGTGGTGAAGTTGGCATGCATCAGCAGTTCCGACGGGTTCGGCGGAACGTCACCACGCGCGATGAAGCTCAGATTGTCCAGGCCTGGCAGACTTCGCACCACCTGCGAACGGTCAACCTTGCCGACCAAAAGATCCGACAGACCAGGCGTCTGCGCAGCTCCCAATGCCCTGTGCAGGGTCCCTTTGCGCATGTCGGCGTCGATGATCAGCACACGTTGCCCGGCCTGCGCGATCACCGCCGCGAGGTTGGAAGACACGAATGTCTTGCCGGCGTTGGGGCTCGCACCAGAGATCAACACGATGTTGTTCTTGGCTTCCAGACGCGCGAAGTGAAGGCTGGTACGCAGGCTACGCACCGCTTCGATGGCCAGGTCGGCCGGGTCTTTCACCGCAAGCAGATGCAACTTGCCGTCAGCGCGGAACTTACCGCGCACCGAATCGGTCTGCTGCTGCGTACTAACCGGAATCGAGGCATATACCGGGAGACCCAGCTCTTCGATCTGCGAGGGGTCTTCCACGCCGCGATTGAGCAGTTGCTTCAGCAGTACCAGCGCCACCGACAGGAACGCGCCCAGAACGGTACCGATCAGCACCACCACCGCCTTGCGCGGCTTGACCGGCGTAGTGGCATCGACCTCGGCAGCGTCGACGATACGCACATTGCCAACGGTGCCGGCACGGGCCACGTCCAACTGCTGAGCCTGGTTCAACATACCGGTGTACATCTCATTGCTGACCTGCAGGTCGCGGGTCAGGCGCAGCAGCTCCTGCTGGGCTTCCGGAAGCTGCTTGACTTGGCCCTGGAAGCTGCTCTTACGACCTTCCAGCTCGCCAATCTGGCGCATCAGCGCCTGATAGGCTGGATGGTCACGGGTGAACTTGCGATCCATCTCCGCCTGCTGCAGGCGAAGCTGCTGGATGCTGGTTTCCACGGCCACTTCCTGATCCAGCAGCCCCTTGGTCTGCAGGGTCAGATCCACGGAGTTCGCACGCGTCTGGTAGGCACTCAGCGCCTTCTGCGCCGCATCCACCTGGTTGCGGACATTCGGCAGCTGCTCCTTGACGAAGGTCAGCTGCGCAGAGGCTTCGGCCGAATTGCGCTCGACATTTTGGCGGACGTAAGCCTGCGCCACCTGCTGCAGGAAGTTCTGCGCCAGGACCGGGTCGGCACTCTCATAGGCCAAGGTTAGGATCCCAGAATCCTTGCCGGACTCGCTCACGGCAATGTCCTTCTGCAGATCGTTGATGACCGTCAGATGGCGCTGGCGCGACACTTCAAAGTGCATACCCGGATGCGCGCGCATCTCGGCAACCTGCGCGGTCACCCCCTTCCCGCTCGCGACCTTGCCGACCTGCCCTTTCAATAGAAGATTGTCATCCTCGTCAAACAGTTCATAGCTGTTGTTCTCGCCGACGACCAACGTCATCGGTCGCGCCTGCAGCGCGCGCGGCACGTCCAGCTGGAAGATCTCCAGCTTCTCGCCACCCCATCCGAAACGGCTCATGCCAAAGCGCACATCAGCCAGAGCTTCCGAATCTGCGCGCTCGGCCTTGCGCGCAACGTAGCCGCCCAGCAGCGGGAAGCGGTTGGGCTCGATGGTGATATCCAGCTTCAACGCATCGACCGCACTACCGACCACCGAACGCGAAGTAATCAGTGCGATCTCGGTGGTTGCCTCTGCAGATCCAGTGCCCATACCCAACGACTGGCTGATATCCGACAGGCCTGGCAACGAAGGCACCTTCGATTCAACCTGGACGATTGCGTCCGCACGATAGATCGGCGTGGCCAGCAACGCATAGGCCACCGCAACCACGAAAAAGAGCCCGGTAATGCCGACGATCCACCACTTGTAGTCGATCAAGGTTCCAAGCAGCTGGCGCAGATCGATCTCGTCGCTGTCTTCCGGTGCGGAGGTACGGGCATCAGTGGTCATGAATTGGGGGTCTTCAATGCGGGGAAAGGGCTACAGGACTGGAATACGCAGCGGGACTTCAGAGGTGCCGCGCCCAGCTCTCCACACCCTCGGCCATCAACTTGTAAACATGCTCGAACGCCGGACGCTGTTGGCGGTACGGATCGGGAATCTCCCGATCCTGCTGCCACTTGCCCAGCAGAAAGGTTTTCCCGGATGCCTGCGGAGCGATCTCGGAGATCCGGCGCACGTGTTTGCGCTCCATGGTCAGCACCAGATCAGCAGCTCCTAGGATCGCGTCATCGATCTGGCGCGCGCGATGGGCCAGGCCATCCATGCCCTGCTCCACCAGCAACTCCTGCGCCGTGGCATCAATGCTATGCCCAACCAGCGCACCGAGACCCGCGGAGGACACCTGGATGCCCTTGCCCTGGACCGCCTGGCGCAGCATCACCTCTGCGGAGGGACTGCGGCAGATGTTGCCGACACATACAAAAAGAACGTTATTGAACACTGGCCTGGATCCTGTGGCATTCCTTGCGGCGCACGCGACCAGAACACCCAAGGCCGGCGGCAGCCGCACAGCATACCTTACAAGTGCATTACAGGCGATGAAATCGCCAACATATTCATGGGATTACGTCGCAGTTCCAGAAGTCGCCCTCTAGTACGCCGACTTCTGCCCAAGAACTTTCAGCGCCGTCAGCACGATGATCCGCACGTCTAGCGTCGGGCTCCAGCGCCGGATGTAATCGATGTCGTACTGGACACGCTTCTTCATCGAGCGAAGCTCCGGCGTCTCGCCCCGCAACCCATGGACCTGCGCCCAGCCGGTAATCCCGGGCTTGACGTAGTGACGATGCATGTAGCGCTCGATCACCCGTTCATAGTGGTCATTGTGCTGGATCGCGTGCGGCCGCGGCCCCACCACCGACATGTTCCCACCCAGAACATTGAAGAACTGCGGGAGCTCATCCAGGCTGCTGCGGCGCAGGAAGGCACCGAATCGGGTCACGCGAGGATCCCCCCGCGTCGCTTGAGTGATATGCCCTGCGCCCTCCGCATGCACGCGCATGGAGCGAAACTTGAGCATCCAGAATTCCTTACCGCCCAACCCGTGGCGCTTCTGGCGGAACAACACCGGCCCCGGTGAGCTCAGCTTCACGCCGATGGCCAATAAAGCGAACAACGGCGCCAACAAGATCACCGCCAGTCCCGCCACAACGATGTCCTCGATCCGCTTGAACAGGCGGAATCGATGGTCCGACAGGCCCTGGCGCACGCCAATCATCGGCACATCGCCCACCTGATGCACCCCAGGATTGAGCGCCCCCAGGCCGGTCGTGTCAGGAATCAGGCGCACCGGCACGGGAAAACGCTCGATCTGCTTGAGCATATCCTTGATTGCTGCAGCGTGCCCCATGGGCATTGACACCCATACCTGATCGAATTCACCCCTATGCTGATCCATGTACAGCGGAACCTCGGCTAACGCACCAAGCCTACGTGGCGCGTCTCCACCACGCCGGGTCGCAATGTCACCGGTGCTAGCAAAGTAGCCAACAACTTCCTTGCCCAGTTCCGGCTTGCCGCGCAGAAGGCGATGCAACTTCAATGCCGGTGCGCGCAGCCCGACCAGCAGGATGCGCTCTCGATCCATCCCACGCGAGCGCAAGCGGTGCAACTGCACCCTCAGCAGCACACGCAACAAGGCCATTGCAGCAAGCCCGAACGCATACCACCCTACCAGCCAACTGGATGGGACAGCGTCGGCCACCCCAACGATGACCACATAGATCGAGAACAGAGCAAAGGTGGACGACCAGGCCAGCAGCAGCAGCCAGAGATCCGCCAGGAGGCCCCTAACACGCCAGTTGCGATAGACCGGCGCTACCGAAAAGCAGACGATGGCACTGAGGATCACCGCACCGAACACGATTCGCTGGGACGAATCCGGCGCGCCTGCGCCATAGAGCAGGATGTGAGAAAGCACCGCCATTCCTGGCAGCAGCAACAGATCACCCAGGCGCAACCCAAGCTCGAGGGCTGCTCGGGCCTCGACACGACGGCGGCCAGCGCGGGCCCGCTCCGCAGGAAGGTCTTCTACTGATCCATGTAGCAAAGCACTTCTCCAGTATCCGCTCGACACGACTCCGAAGGATTCGGCGTCACGTGCATGGGCTCCCCAGCCAGCACGCTGTTGTCCGGACAACGTCAATTAAATGTGGAGGAATTGTGAATGAAGCGAAGGGCAAAAGATAGGAACCTCAAGTCGGAAGAACCCCACGGCACCGCCGGAAAATCACCTAAGTGCTTATAATCATTACAAATTACACATGTATCAAAATGCGTCAAAATGCGTCATTTTAGGTCATGGTTGCCACTGATCGACTCCTATTGGGGGCCTCGAAGTCTTCAGCACTGCTAGACTCCTAAGAATTTTTTCGCAACAAGGAAGATGCGTGTCGGACATCCTCATCTGCGGCGGCGCCGGCTACATCGGCAGCCACATGGCCCAGTACCTGGCCGAAGCCGGCCACGCCGTAACCGTGCTCGACAACCTGTCTACCGGCCACCGCGACGCGGTCCGTTGGGGCGAACTGCTGGAAGCCGACCTGCTGGATCCCGAAGCGCTCGAACGTGCTCTCCATGGTCGCCAGTTCGATGCCGTGATGCACTTCGCTGCCCGCTCGCTGGTCGGTGAGTCCGTTGCGGATCCTTATGCCTACTACGACAACAACGTCACTGGCACACTGAACCTGCTGGCCGCCATGCGCCGCCACAACATCGATCGCATCGTGTTCTCCTCCACCGCTGCGGTATTCGGCAATCCACAGTCGGATGTGATCGATGAGGACCACCCCAAGGCGCCCATCAACCCTTACGGCGCCAGCAAGCTGATGGCAGAGCGGATTCTCGCTGATGCAGCCACAGCCTACGGCCTGCGTTCAACCTGCCTGCGCTACTTCAATGCCGCAGGCGCCCTGCCCGACCACGGCATCGGCGAGGCCCATGCCTGCGAAACCCACCTGATCCCCAATGTCCTGCGTGCCGCATTGGGCATCGGCAACGCCATGAAAGTGTTCGGCAATGACTACGCAACACCCGATGGCACCTGCGTGCGTGACTACGTGCACGTGCAGGATCTGGCCCAAGCCCACGCGCTGGCACTTGAGTACATGGAGCACACGCCCGGTGCGCACGCCTTCAACCTGGGCAATGGGCAGGGTTTCTCCGTCCATGAGGTGATTGCAGCCGCGGCAGCGGTCAGCGGACGCGAAATTCCGTTTGAGATGGCGGAACGCCGCCCGGGCGATCCGGCCAGCCTGGTGGCGTCTTCTGCCCGCGCTCGCGAGATCCTGGGTTGGCAGCCGCGCTGGACCGAGTTGGCGCCAATCATCGCCAGTGCCTGGCAGTGGCATCGCTATCCTCCCGCGTGGTCGCCGCAGCCGGCCATTCCTGACACCGCGCGCAGCTTGGACGAAGCCCTGCCTGCCTGAACAGGCACCCCGAATAGGGATGGCCTATCGGTGCGGTTTCACCCCGCACCGCACCAAAGCCCAGCAACCTCCCTCTGCTACCATCGGCGGTTCTGTTCATCGCGTCCCCCACCTGCCCGCGATGGCGCCAAACAACGTAACGAAACACAGGAGTCTGCATGTCTTCCGAGCTGCTCAAGTCCCTTGGCCTGGACGCGATCAACGCTGGCACGTACCTGGGCAACGGGGAGTGGTCGAGCGCGACCAGCGGTGAGCTGATCACCCCGGTCAACCCGACCACCGGTGAGCCGATCGCGCAGGTCCGCGCGACCACCGAGGCCGAGTACGAGACCGTCGTCGCCCGCGCCCAGGAAGCTTTCAAGGTCTGGCGCACCACGCCGGCTCCGCGCCGCGGTGAAGCCGTGCGCCTGTGCGGTGAAGCGCTGCGCAAGCACAAGGACGCCCTGGGCTCGCTGGTTGCGCTGGAAATGGGCAAGAGCAAGCCCGAAGGCGACGGCGAAGTGCAGGAGATGATCGACATCGCCGATTTCGCCGTGGGTCAGAGCCGCATGCTGTACGGCTACACCATGCATTCCGAGCGCCCCGGCCACCGCATGTACGAGCAGTACCACCCGCTGGGCCTGGTCGGCATCATCTCGGCCTTCAACTTCCCGGTCGCGGTGTGGAGCTGGAACTCGTTCCTGGCCGCCATCTGCGGCGACGTGTGCATCTGGAAGCCGTCCAACAAGACGCCGCTGACCGCCATCGCCTCGCTGAAGATCTGCAACGACGCCCTGCGTGAAGCCGGCTTCCCGGACATCTTCTTCCTGATCAACGATGCCGGCACCGCGCTGTCGGAGAAGATGGTCGATGACCGCCGCGTGCCGCTGATCAGCTTCACCGGCTCGACCCAGGTTGGCCGCACCGTCAACGAAAAGGTTGCGCGCCGCCTCGGCCGCTGCCTGCTGGAGCTGGGTGGCAACAACGCCATCATCCTGGACGAAACCGCCGACCTGAAGCTGGCCGTGCCGGGCATCGTGTTCGGCGCGGTCGGTACCGCCGGCCAGCGCTGCACCACCACCCGCCGCCTGATCGTGCACCGCTCGATCTATGCCGACGTGCTGGCCACGCTGGTCAAGGCCTACAAGCAGGTCGAAGGCAAGATCGGCGACCCGACCGATGCCGCCAACCTGATGGGCCCGCTGAACAGCGATGGCGCCGTGCAGCAGTTCCTCGATGCGATCGCCCAGGCCAAGGCCGCCGGCGGCACCATCGAAACCGGTGGCACCCGCATCGACCGCGCCGGCAACTTCGTGCTGCCGGCGATCGTCTCCGGCCTGAAGAACAGCGACGCCGTGGTCCAGCACGAAACCTTCGCGCCGATCCTGTACGTGATGCCGTACGACAGCATCGACGAAGCCATCGACATGCAGAACGGCGTGCCGCAGGGCCTGTCGTCCTCGATCTTCACCCAGAACCTGAAGACCGCCGAGAAGTTCCTGTCGGCGGCCGGCAGCGACTGCGGCATCGCCAACATCAACATCGGCACGTCCGGTGCTGAGATCGGTGGTGCCTTCGGTGGCGAGAAGGACACCGGCGGTGGCCGCGAGTCCGGCTCGGATGCGTGGAAGGTCTACATGCGTCGCCAGACCAACACCATCAACTACTCGGATTCGCTGCCGCTGGCGCAGGGCATCAAGTTCGACCTGTAACGCTATCTGTAGTGCCGAGCCATGCTCGGCAGGATGCGCCATGAACACCGCAGGAAATACAGCCGAGCATGGCTCGGCTCTTCAGGCTGGCAAGCCGGTGATTGATTTCACCGGCCGCTGCATGCTGGTCGCCGGCGGCAGCAAGGGCATTGGCCGCGAAATGGCGCTGGCGTTTGCCGGCGCCGGTGCGCAGGTCTCGGTCTGCGCTCGCGGCCAGGGCGGTCTGGATGCACTTCGCGCCGAAGCACAGGCACAGGGTTTCGAACTGCACACGTTTTCCACCGATCTGGCCGATCCAAGCCAGATCCAGGCCTGGCTGCAGGCCGCCGCCGATGCGCTCGGCGGCATCGACGTGCTGGTCAACAACGCCACCGGCTACGGCATGGCCGACGACGAGGACGGCTGGGCCGCCAGCCTGCAGATCGACCTGATGGCGGCGGTTCGGACCTCTCGCCTGGCCCTGCCCTGGCTGCGCAAATCCAGCGACGCCTGCATCCTCAATCTGTCTTCGATCGCCGCGCAGCAGCCGCGTCCCGGTGGTGCGCCCTACGCCGCCGCCAAGGCCGCGCTGTCGCACTACACCACCTCGCAGGCCCTCGCGCTGGCCAAGGACCGGATCCGGGTCAATGCCATCGCACCGGGCTCGATCGAGTTCGATGACGGCCTCTGGGACCGCCGCCGCATCGAAGATCCCGCCCTGTACCACGGTACGCTGGCGAAGATTCCGTTCGGTCGCTTCGGCCACCCGCGTGAGATCGCCGATGCCGCCCTGTTCCTGTGCTCGCCCCTGGCGCGCTGGATCACCGGCCATGTGCTCAACGTGGATGGTGGCCAGGTGTTGATGGGCTGACACCGGCACTCCGGTAGTTGCCAACCTTGGTTGGCATGCCTTTCGTCGACCAAGGTCGACGCCTACCACGGCTGGAATGTCTTTCGTCGACCAAGGTCGACGTCTACCACAGCTGGAATGCCTTTCGTCGACCAAGGTCGACGCCTACCACGGCTGGAATGCGGTTCGTCGACCAAGGTCGAGGCCTGCCTGGCTGGAATGCCCTTCGTCTGCCAAGGTCGACGCCTGCCATCGCATCCGTCGGGCATGGGATTGCCCGGGCAGAGGCACTATCATGTGCACACTGCCAAGGAGGACCCCGATGAGCGTGGCACCCCGACAGACAAGCGCCCTGGCCGTGGTCAGCCTGGTCATGGGCATCGCCAGCTGGACCGTCCTGCCCTTCGTGGCCAGCATCGTGGCCATCATCACCGGCCACATGGCCCGCGCCGAGATCCGCCGCCGCCCGCATGAACTGGAAGGCGATGGCCTGGCCGTCACCGGTCTGGTACTGGGCTGGGTGATGGTCGGCGCGGTGATCGCCGCCATCCTGGTCTTCATCCTGTTCTTCGGCGGCCTGGCCTGGCTCGCTGCGATGTCGAACTGACTGCCATGACCGCCTCCGACAGCACTGAACGCTTCAGCAGCCGCGTCGCCGATTACGTCCGCTACCGGCCCGATTACCCACCCGCGCTGCTGGAATGGCTGCACGGCCCGATGGGCGTCAGCCGCGAGGCGCTGGTCGCCGACATCGGCGCCGGTACCGGTATTTCCAGCCGCCAGTTCCTGGCCAACGGCCATCCGGTAGTCGCGGTTGAACCCAATGCCGCCATGCGGGGCGCGGCCGAGCAATGGCTGGCACCGCAGTACCCGCAGTTCCGCGCGGTCGACGGCCGCGCCGAGGCCACCACACTGGACGACACCAGCATCGATCTGGTCAGTGTCGCGCAGGCCTTCCACTGGTTCGACACCGTGGCGGTGCGCGCCGAGTGGCAGCGCATCCTGCGTCCGGGTGGCCAGGCACTGATCTACTGGAATTCGCGCCTGCTCGATGCCAGTCCGTTCCTGGTCGGCTACGAACAGCTGCTGCTGGATTACGGCACCGACTACTCCGCCGTGGCCGAGCGCTACCAGGACGATGCCACCATGCAGGCCTGGTTCGGCCCCGGCCTGCGCGGCATGGTGGAGCTGCCGAACGTGCAGCACCTGGACTTCGATGCCCTGCGCGGGCGCCTGCTGTCCTCCTCCTATGCCCCGCAAGCCGGTCATCCGCGTCACGCGCCGATGATCGACGCTCTGCAGGACCTGTTCGCCGCCCACGCGGTCGACGGCCAGGTCGCTTTTGAATATCGAACCCGAGCCTTCCTCGGCACGCTGGACTGAACCGACGCATGTATTCGCTTGCCCGCCCCTTCCTGTTCTCGCTCGACGCCGAGCGCGCCCACGGCCTTGGCCTGTCCGCATTGGACCTGGCCTACCGCACCGGCACCACGCCGCTGCTGGCCGCACGCATCGCGCCGATGCCCAGCACGGTGTTCGGGTTGACCTTCCCCAATCCAGTCGGCCTGGCCGCCGGCCTGGACAAGAATGGCGAGCACATTGATGCGCTGTTCGCGCTGGGTTTCGGCTTCGTCGAAATCGGCACCATCACGCCGCGCCCGCAGGCCGGCAATCCGCAGCCGCGCCTGTTCCGCCTGCCGGAACACAACGCGATCATCAACCGCATGGGCTTCAACAATGCGGGCGTGGACGCGCTGGTGCGCAACGTCGAGCGCGCGCGCAACCGCCGCGGCCTGCTCGGCATCAACATCGGCAAGAACAAGGACACCCCGAACGAACAGGCCGTGGACGATTACGTCGCCTGCCTGGACAAGGTGTACCCACTGGCCGACTACATCACCGTCAACATCTCCTCGCCCAACACCGCCGGCCTGCGTGAACTGCAGGAAGAAACCGCGCTGCGCCAGCTGGTCAGCCAGTTGCGCGACCGCCAGGAAGATCTCGCGGCCCGCCACGGTCGCCGCGTGCCGATGCTGGTCAAGGTGGCGCCCGACCTGAGCGAGCGCGACATCGATGCCGCTGCCCGCGTACTGGGCGAACTGCAGGTGGACGGCGTGATCGCCACCAACACCACCATCGATCACAGCAAGGTGGCCGGCGACCCGCTGGCCAACGAGGCCGGTGGCCTGTCCGGCGCGCCGGTGCTGGAGCAGTCCACCCTGGTACTGCGCCGTCTGCGTTCGCGGCTGCCCGAGTCGGTGCCGTTGATCGGGGTCGGCGGCATCCTGTCCGGTGCCGACGCCGTGGCCAAGATGGCTGCTGGTGCGGCGCTGGTGCAGTGCTACAGCGGCCTGATCTTCCGTGGCCCGGCGCTGGTCTCCGAATGCGTGGAGGCGATCCGTCGCCGCCGCGAAGCGCCGAGCCGCGGCGCGGTGGCCCCACTGTGAGCACACCCATGGATACCGTCGACGGCAACGCCCCGCTGCGCTGGACGCTCACCCGCAATGCGCCGCTGCAGGCCCTGAACACCTTCCATGTGCAGGCCAGCGCCGCTCAGCTGTTGGAACTGCACGATCCCACGCTGCTGCCGGAAGTGCTGGCATTGCCCGAAGTGGCCAGCGGCCCGCTGCTGGTGCTGGGTGCCGGCAGCAATGTGCTGATCGCCGAGGACCTGCCGGGCACCGTGCTGGTGTTCGGCAACCGTGACATCAGCTTCCTCGAGCATCGCGCCGACCATGCCGTGATCCGCGCCGGTGCCGGTGTGCCGTGGCACGGCCTGGTGATGTGGTCGCTGCAGGAAGGCCTGTCCGGCCTGGAAAACCTGGCCCTGATTCCCGGCACCGCCGGTGCCGCGCCGATCCAGAACATCGGCGCCTACGGCGCGCAGGTCGGCGAGTTCATCCAGGCCGTCGAAGCCTGGGACTGCCAGGAGCAGGCCTGGGTGCGGCTGGACAACGAACAGTGTGGCTTCGCCTACCGCGACAGCGTGTTCAAGCAGCAGATGGACCGCTACCTGATCACCGCCATCGAACTGAAGCTGCCACTGCTGCATGACCTGCGCATGGACTACGCCGGCATCCGCGAGGAACTGCAGGCACAGGGTGTGGAGCTGCCCAGTGCGGTGGACGTGGCCAATGCGGTGATCGCGATCCGCCGCCGCAAGCTGCCCGACCCGGATGTACTGGGCAACGCCGGCAGCTTCTTCAAGAACCCGGTGCTGCCGCTGGAACAGGTCGACGTGCTGCTGCAGCACTTCCCCGAGCTGCCGGTGTTCCCGTCCGACCAGGACGGCAAGCGCAAGGTCTCGGCGGCATGGATGATCGAGTCCTGCGGCTGGAAGGGCTTCCGCGAAGGCGATGCTGGCGTGGCGCCGAGCCACGCACTGGTGCTGGTCAACCACGGCAACGCCACCGGCGCTGAACTGCTGGCGCTGGCGCGACGCATCTCTGCTTCCGTGCTGGAGAAGTTCGGCGTGCCAATCGAACCGGAGCCCCGCCTGCTCGGCGCACAGTGGTGAACACCCCCGCCCTCTCCCCCAGCGCCACCCCGATGCGGGCGGCGCTGCTGATGCTCGGCAGCACGATGGCATTCGGCCTGATGGCCGTGGCGATCCGCTATGCCACGCGCTACGTGCCCACCCAGGAAGTGGCGTTCTTCCGCAATGCCTTCGGCCTGCTGGCGTTGCTGCCGATGCTGCTGCGGCCAGGCCACGCGCCGCTGAAAACCCAGCAGCTGCCGCGCTACTTCGTGCGCAGTGCGATCGGCCTGGGTTCGATGCTGTGCGCCTTCTGGGCATTGGGCCATCTGCCGTTGGCGCAGGCGGTCTCGCTTTCGTACTCCACCCCTCTGTTCGTCACCATTGCCGCCGTGCTGTGGCTGGGCGAGACCGTGCGCGTGCGTCGCTGGGCGGCGGTGGTTGTCGGCTTCATCGGCGTGCTGGTGATCGTGCGCCCCGGTACCGCGGGCTTCACCGCTGGCAGCCTGGTGGCGGTGGGTGCGGCCGTGCTCAGTTCGCTGGTGGCGATCCAGATCAAGCAGCTGACCCGCATCGACAGCGCCGACACCGTGGTGCTTTACACGTACGTGTTCTGGGTGCCGCTGTCGCTGATCCCGGCAGTGTTCGTCTGGGTCTGGCCCACCGGCGTGGCGTGGCTGTGGCTGCTGGCCACCGGCGTGCTCGGCACCATCGGCCAGCTGCTGTGGACGCGTGCGCTGCGCCTGGGTGAAGTCTCGGCACTGACCCCGATCAGCTTCCTGCAACTGCCACTGGTGACGCTGTTCGGCTGGCTGCTGTTCAACGAAACGGTGGACCGCTGGACGATCATCGGTGCCGGCATCATCCTCGCCGCCAACGCCTACATCGCCCATCGCGAGGCCGTGCTGTCGCGCCGCGCCGCAAGCGCAGCGGCCTCGGCGGCAGCCAAGCCCGCCGAGTAGATCCGCGCCCTGCGCGGATGATTCCTGTCCGCCCGATCAACGATGGCGACACAAAGAGCTGCCGAGCGTAACTGTAGAGTCGAGCCATGCTCGACTCATCGCGCGAAGCGCGACGGTTCACCCATGGCAGGTGACGTGCATTTACAACGCGCGATACACCCGCTCCGCCGCATCGAACACATTGCCCGGCGCGAACTGCTCGCCCAGGTAATGCAGCGACTGCCGGCGCAGTTGCGGCGAGCGCTCCTCACCATCGCTGCCCAGCAGCACCTGCTGGAACTCGATCAGGTCCTGCAGGATGCGCCAGTGCCGGTACCAGGCGATCCAGCGCGGGTCGCCGCGGTCGCTGCCGTAGCCGTCCTCGAAGCCCAGCGGATTCTCGCGCCCCCAGCGCCCGCCAACCGCCGCACCGATGAACATCAGGTCGCGCTCGCGCGGTGCCAGCGACAGGCCATCCCAATCAATCAGGTGCAGCCCACCGTCATTGCCCATCAGCAGGTTGCCGGCATGCAGATCGGTGTGGCACAGATGCAGGTCTACCGGCACGTCCTGCAAGGCCGCGAGCAGTTCCCGTGCCTGTGCATGCAGCGCTGTGATGCGCGCGTGCTGCTGGTCCCATACCGAAACGAATGCGCGGCCCAGCCCGTCCTTCGCGGCCGCCAGGCCCTCGCCGGCCAGCCATTGCCCAACGGTCTCCAGCGCCGCCGTTTCAAGCCGCACGATCGGCAACGCCTGCTGCAGTTCCGGTGGCAGCTGCGCGCCGTGCAGGCGCCGCAGCACCTCACCCAGCCGTTTCCACTGCGTGCGGCTCAACGCTGCCTCGAACCCGGACTGGCCTTCCACATAAGGGAACAGGGTGAACTGCAATCCCCAACGTTGCACCGACGCACCACCGGTCAGTGCCGGCCACGGCGCGACGATCTCATCGATACCCAACGTGCCGCGCATCCAGTGCAGGCTGTCCCACACCGATGGGTCGACCTGGTAGGTGCGGCATTTCAACCACCACTGCCCGTGCCGCGCATCGACGCGATACACGCTGGCATTGGCGTCGGCGCCCACCGGGCGTGGCACCACGGCGGTCGGGGTGATGCCATAGGATTGTTGCAGGACTTCGCCGAGATGCTGCGCCGAAGCGAATGACATGGATGCAAGCGGAAAGTGTTACCTGCCGCCACTATCGCAGATGCGCTCGCCACGACACAGACATGTCCGTCACAACATCGCCTCGGCACGACCAAAGAACTAGCCTGCAATACGGCGCATCACCGCCTCCAGTGGACCGCGCGCGAACTGCCATGACCACAGCCACGCCGCAGCGGTCGCCAGCATCAGGAACAGCAGCGCCCACAACAGCACCGACGCGAGCGAGGCACTGCCATCAAGCAGGCCCAGGCTTTCCAGCGTGCCCATGCCCAGCAGGATGTGACCCACGTACAGGGTCAGGGTCATGCGCCCGGCCGCGGTGAACGGCTCCAGCCAGTCGCCCGGATGTACCCGTGCCAGCCACAGGCAGGCGGCGATGACACTGCAGGCCGCGCCCGCACCAGTAAGCACGTAGGCGGGTCCCGGCGGCATCGGCTGCGTTCCCAGCCACGCCTGCCAGAGCGTTCCCTGTGCGAGCTGCTGCATGCCATGTCCAGCCGCGATCAGCAACAGGCCCAGCACCAGCAATGCATGCTGCACCCGAGGCTGCGACAACTGAAGGCGCGCCAGCAGCATGCCCAGCAGGAAGAAGCACAGCCACGGCATCAACGGGTGGAAGCCATTGAACAGCAGGTTGCGGGCCGCGCCCGGCCATTGCCACAGACCGGTGTATTCCAGCGTCTGCCAGTTCCATCCCTGGCTGTAATCCCAATGCAGCAACGCCCAGAACGAACAGGCCGCCAGGCCCACGATGCTGGCCAGCAACACCCGCGGCGAGGCACGCAGCCACACCACGGCCAGCGCGAAATACACCGCGTAGTAGTGCAGGATATCGGCCGGGAACAGGGTCAGGTTGAGCAGGCCCAGCACCATCAGGAACAGCGCGCGCCTCCAGGTCTGCACGCTGGCCGGCCACCAAGCCTGCCGCTGCGTGGCCAGCACCAGGCCAAGACCGGCCAGGGTGACGAACGTCGCCGAAGCCTTGCCTTCCAGCAGATGGAAGAACCCTGCCAGCCAACCCTCACCCTCTGCCGGCACGGCCATCGCCAGACGGAAATTCACCAGCACCATGCCGGCCAGTGCCAGGTAGCGTGCCAGATCCAGGCCGTGCAGCCGCCGGTCCACGGCGCTCATGCGCGCGCCCCGAGCAGCAGCGCGAGCAGGCCAAGATCCAGCGATGCTTCATCGGTGCCCTCGGCTTCGCCCAGCCCCCGACGCAGTGCGTCGCTTTCGATGGCATCCAGCAGCACCTGCGCCTGCAGTGCCGGCGCCAGTACGGGACGCCGACGTTCGCGCTGTGCCATCTGCTGCAGGGCTTCGGCCAGCGTCGCCTGCAATTGCCTGCGATTGGCCGCGAAGGCCTCGGCCACGGCCGGATTGCGTGCGCTCTCGGCCAGCACCTCCACCGCAAGTGTTGCCCATTCCGGCTGCCGGCACAGCGCATGGAAGTCCTGCAGGAAGGCCATCACCTGTGTGCGTTCGCCATCGGACGCGGCCAGTCGCTGCAGCAACGGTGCCAGTTCTTCGCTCTCGGCCACCGCCACCGCCAGGATGATCGCTTCCTTGCCCGGGAAGTGGTTGTAGAGATTGCCCAGGCTGACACTGGCCGCCTGTGCGATGTCACGCATGCTGGTCTGGTGGAACCCCTTGGCGAGGAAGCACCGCAGGGCCGCCTGCAGGATCAGGGTCACGCGCTGCTCATTGCGGTCGATTCGGTTCATGCCACAAATGGTGAACGAACGTTCGTCCAATTTAAATACGTCGACCTGGCCACCATCGGGCTCCGTTCAGCCAGCCTTGACCTCAACTGCGGTTGAGGCCCGATGCTGCGCGGCCTGTCCCACGCTCAACCCGGAGTTCCTGCATGCCACGGATGATCACCACCCTGCTCGACAGCCGCGTGCTGTGGCTCCTCGCGCGGCTGTTGCTGGCCGTGGTATTCCTGTCCTCGGGCCTGGCCAAGCTGCTGGCGTGGGACAACAGCGTGGCCGAAATGCAGGCCGCCGGATTGCAACCGCCTGTGCTGTTCAACATCGCCAGCGCCGTGGTGCTGCTGGGCGGCGCAGTGTGCCTGCTGCTCGATCGCCTGCTCTGGCTGGGCAGCGGCGCGCTGGCGGTGTTCATGCTGCTGACCATCGTCATCGTGCATACCTTCTGGAACAAGCACGGCGCCGAACAGCAGCTGGCCCTGTTCTTCGCGCTGGAACACCTGAGCGTGGTCGGTGGCCTGATCTGCGCGGCCATCGCCAGCCATGCGCGGGCTCAGAAGAACTCGTCGAGCAACCGGTAGAACGCCAGCCGGCGCTCGTCGGCCACCGCGCCGTAGCGTTGGAACAACGGCGCGACCCAACGCGTGTCGCCGAAGTTGTGGACCAGGCTGCGCGCGGCCAGCGCCAGATCCTGGTAGCGGTCGGCCACACCCAGCCGGCCACAGTCGATGAAACCACTGAAGCGGCCCTCGACCACCATCAGATTCGGCAGGCACGCATCGCCATGGCTGACCACCAGGTCTTCATGGTCGGGCCGGGTGCTGCACAGTTCGGCGAAGACCTGCTGCGGACTCTGCCCCAGGCGTTCGTCATCGAAATCATCGGCATCCACCAGGCCCGCTTCAACGCGGGCCTGCGCAACCTGCACGCGCGACGCCAGTCGCTGGTCGAACGGACACGCTGCCACCGGCAACGCATGCAGCCCGCGTAGCGCGTCGGCCAGCAGCTCCACCAGCTGCTGCGGCGCGAGCTCCGGCGACGAGGCCAGGTCGCGGCCAGGCAGCGCGCTCATCAGCAACCAGCGCCGGCCCGCCTCTTCGGCAGTGGCAATCACCGTTGGCACCGGTTGTCCCTGTGCCTGCAGCCAACGCAGGCGTGCGGTCTCATCGCCCAGCTCACTGAAGGCGTCGATCACTTCCGACTTCAGGAAAGCATCGGCCTGGCCCGGCCGATGCACGCGGGCAACATCCGCACGCGACACACCGATCGATTGCCGCTCGATGCGCGCATCGGCCAATGCGTCCTGCCACGCCCACGGCAGCGGCATGTCATCAGTGATGGATTCGGGTGCTTCCATGCCGAGGTGTTCCTGTTGCCGGTGACCCCACGGATTCTCGCTCATCCTGCATGGACCGCAGCCAACAACAACGCGGAAAGGTACATGCCCAGGCCGAACACACTGTGCGCCACCAGGCTGCGCAGGCGCGCCTTGCCCGGCGCCGGGGTCTTTGAAGCGGCAATGCCCGCGCCCATGCCCGGCTGCAGGATGAGGAACGGTGCGGCGACGCTGAGGATGCCGAAGGCCAGCGCCGGCCACAGTGTCGGCGCCTGCACCCAACCGTTCCCCACTACGGCCAGCAGCAACGCGGCGAAGACCACACCGATCACGTAATGCGCGGTCCAACCCAGCGCGCGCTCGCCACTGACCGCTGCCGAGCGGCCGATGCCATCGTGGCGGAAGCGCCCGCGCGACAGATGCCCCAGCCAGCGGCCCACCATCGCGAAATCCAGCGAGGGAATGCCGAGCAGCCGCCGCTGCACCAGCGCCCACAGGTCCATCACTGCGGTCGCTCCCACGCCGACTACCACCGAATCCATCACGAATGTCGCCAGGCCAGCCATATCGCACACATTCAATTATTTGCTTGAATGATAGAGCGATGCTAGCGTGCGCCGCATGAACGCTGCAACAGAGCCACCGCTCTCACCGCTGGAAGCCTTGGCCGAGATCGCCCGCACGCTCGGCCATGCCCATCGCCTGGCCCTGCTGGAGCACATCGCCCAGGGCGAGCGCGCCGTGGAACGCCTGGCCGAACTGACCGGGTTGTCTGTGGCCAATACCTCCCAGCATCTGCAGCAGCTGCGCCGTGCTGGCCTGGTTCAGACCCGACGGGATGGCAAGCGCATCCTCTACCGCAGTGGTGAGGGTCCGCTGGGCAACCTGCTGGCCGCGCTGCGCGACTATGCCGACCACCAGCGCAGCGAGATGCACGGCGTGATCCACGACAGCCTGCAGCGCCGCGATGCTCTGGAAGGCCTGACTGTCGAGCAGTTGCTGGAACAACGCAGCAGCGTGGTGCTGCTGGATGTGCGGCCGCGTGAGGAATTCGATCTGGGACACCTGCCCGGCGCGCTGAACATTCCCGTTACGGAACTGCGTGCACGGATGGACGAACTGCCGCGTGCCGTCCACATTGTCGCGTACTGCCGCGGTCCCTACTGCGTGCTGTCCAACGATGCGGTGGCGATGCTGCGCGAGGCCGGACTGACCGCGCAGCGGCTCGCCGCCGGTTACCCCGAATGGAAGGCCGCCGGCCTGCAGGTGGACCTGCCCCGGCACTGAGCGAGACACCGGTCATGGATGATGTGTTTGCCCCGTTGATCGATGCGACCTGGCGCAGCGTGTTCTCCGGGCAGCGCATGCTGCAGGATGATCCACTGCTGCAGTTGGCGTGCAGCGATGATTTCGATGAGGGCGAGGACGGCATGCTGCTGCAGCCGGTCACGGGCCCCGCGCGCGCACTGCTGCGCCCGGCCCTGGCCGCTCGCCTGCAACTGCACGCGCAACCGCACTGGACGCTCCCGCAGCTGCAACTGCGCCTGCAGCAGCTCGGCCAGCGCACGCATGGCGCGGATCGCGTCTTCTACTTCCCCGCCGCAGAACTTGCGGCCCTGGCCGAGCGCCCTGCACCGCCACATATCCGCCGTCTTGGCCCGGCCGACGCAGCCGCGTTCGACGGGTTCCAGGCCAGCGCGAGCGAGGAGGATCTGGATGCCGCCTGGGTCGAGCTGGACCACTGGCAGGTGTTCGGCGCCTTCGATGGCGAGCGGCTGGTTGCCGCGGGAAGCATGTACCCGTGGAGCCTGGATCCGGCCCTGGCCGACATGGGCGTGCTGACCCTGCCCGAAGCCCGCGGTCGCGGGCACGCGCGCCAGCTGGTACACGCCATGGCCGTGTCCGCGCGGGCGGCCGGGCTGCAGCCGCAGTACCGTTGCCAGCTCGACAACACCGCCTCGATCATTACCGCCGAACGCAGCGGCCTGCGTGCGTTCGCCGATTGGGACACCGTTCTGGCGGTCGACTGAGGCCGCCGCAGTACAACAAGGAAGCAACATGAAATTGATGGTCATCGGCGCCAGCAGGGGCCTCGGTCGGGCGTTCGTGGAAGGCCTGTGCAGTGCAGGCGACACCGTCATCGGCGTTTCACGCAACCGACCGCGCGATATTGAATGCCCCGAGGGCGTCACCCTGCAGTGGATCGAAGCCGATCTGTCCCAGCCGACCGTGGCTGCCGACCACATCGCAGCACAGGCACCTGCCGATCTGGATGTGCTGATCCACAACCTGGGCATCTGGGAACAGACCGCCTTCAGCGACGAGTACGCCTTCCTCGACGAAACCGATGCCGCGCTCACCCAACTGGTCGACGTCAACATCACCGCCACCCTGGTGCTGCTGCAGCGCCTTCTGCCGCGGGTGCTGGGCGCGCCACGCCCGCAGCTGGTGCTGACCGGCTCGACCTCGGCACTGCCACGCAGCGGCCGCCCGGAAGTGGCGTTCGGCGCATCCAAGTTCGCGCTCAACGGTATCGCCGATGCACTGCGCGAGGGCTTCCGCGATCGCCGCCTGGCGGTGACCAGCCTGCAGCTGGGCTACCTCAACACCGACGATGCACTTTCAGTGCCGGTGGCCGAGGCCGCAGCGCGCGGCGACGGCGAGCTGGTGCCGGTGCACGACGTCGTTGCGATGGTGCGCGCGTTGCTGCAGCTGTCACCGTCCGGCTTCGTGCGCGAACTGGTGCTGCCGGCCATCGCCGACCCGCGCTACTGACCGACTCTGCGCAGGCCAGGCTCGACCTCTTCGCGCAACAGGTACCCAAGCACGATGGCGGTCAGCACGGTCGCCATCGCCAGGACAAACAGCTGGCCACGGACGGACTCCATGTATGCCTGGGCCAGCGCCGTTCTCGAAACGCCGGGCAATGCCTCCACCGCTCCGCCAAGGTCGCCCATGGACAGCCGGTGCACAGCTGCACGGGCCACGACGCCGGCTTCCAGCGCTACGCTCCCGCCAATCCGGGCAGAAAGCATGATGCCGACAAGTGCGAGGGCAATGGAATCGCCTGCCAGTCGCATTGCGTTGAAGATGCCCGCGGCCATGCCTGCCTGCTCTTTGCCAACCACGCTGACCGCCAGGCCATCCATGATCCCCCAAGGCAGACCGATGCCGATCCCGATGACCAGCATCGGCATCCAGCGCACCGAAGGTAGCTGGAACACCTGGGCCAGCCATGCCAGCCCAAGCGCGCCGATCAACAGGCCCGCACAGCACAGCGTCCGCGCCGGAATCCAGCGCAGCAGGTAACCGGCAACCAGGGGCACAACCAGCAAGGGTGCAGACAGTGCTGCCATCGCCAGTCCAGCCTCGGTGGGCCGCAGTCCTTCAACACCGATGAACCCCGCCGGCAGCACCACCAGAAGGACGACGTACGAGAACGCAGGCGCGGCGGCGAGAATCTGCACGCCGACAAAGCGCCGGTTGCGGAACAGCCCGAGATCCAGCAGCGGTGTTCGATGGGAGCGCTCGACGGCAATGAACGCGGCCAGCAACACCATCGAGAGCGCCAGCGATACCAGCGTCTGCGGATGCAACAGGCCGCGTTCCGGCAGCACGATCATGGCGTAGGTGAGAGACCCAAGCGCCAGCATGAAGGTGACGGCGCCCAGCCAATCCAGGCGTGGCGAACCGGTGCTCTTCGATTCGACGGATGACAGGGCGACCAACGGTACGGTCAGGGTGGCCAGCAACGCAGGCAGGAAGAACACCCATTCCCAGCCCAGCGCATCGATCAATCCGCCTGCCAGCAGCGGACCGCCTGCAGCTCCTGCACCAAAGGTGGTGCCGATCAGGCTGAACACCCTGGCCCGCGCCTGGCCGTCGAACACCTGCGCCAGCGACGCCATCGCACCGGCGAACGCAGCCGACGCCGCCATCCCCTGAAGCAGTCGCAGTGCATTGATCCACGCCACATCGGGCATCAAGGGGATCAGGCCGGTGACCAGCGCAAACGACGCGCCGCCCAGAAGCCAGATCCGGCGCCTGCCATGCAGATCGGCCAGCCCACCGGCCACCAGCGTGGTGCAGCCGTAGGTCAACAGATAAGCGTTGATGATCCAGGACAACGCCGCAGGCGAACCGCCCAGCGCGTCCCGGATGGCGGGAATGCCAACGGCGGGGCTGGCAATGCTCAACGGAATGGTGAGCGCCGTCAGGCAGCCCGCCAGCGCCACTCCAAAGCGTGATGATCCGGCCGTCTCAGCAGAAGCAACTGACATGTCGATGAAACTCCAGCGTGGCGAGGCGCCACCGCATTGATGCTAGCGACGACGCTATCGCCTAAGAATCCATCGTTGCGTCCGTGCTTTAATGACAGGAACGTCATCAATGGCCATGTCATGGACAGCTTTGCCGGTCTCAGCCTCTTCGTTCTGGTCGCCGAGGCACGCAGCTTCGCGGCCGCAGCACGACAGCGTGGCATCACCCCTTCGGCGGCAAGCAAGACCATCGCCCGGCTGGAAGAGCGCCTGGGCGCCCGCCTGCTGAATCGCAATACCCGCAGCGTCAGCCTGACTGCCGAAGGCGAGCAGTTCCTTGAACGCTGCCGTCGCATCATGATCGAGGTCGCCGCAGCGGAGCGCGAGCTGACCGACGCCCAGGCCGCGCCCAGCGGTCGCTTGAAGGTCGGTCTTCCACTCGCCAGCGGACTGATGCTGCCGGTGCTATCGGCCTTTGCGCACCGCTTCCCGGCCATCGAACTCGACCTGCACTTCAGCGACCGTCTTGTCGATGTCATCGAGGAGGGCTTCGACGCCGTTGTCCGCACGGGCAACCCCGCCGACTCCAGGCTGCGCGGCCGCAGCCTCGGCAGTGCCCGCCTGCTCTGTGTGGGCGCCCCTGCGTACTTCGCCAAGCGCGGCACGCCACAGCACCCGGATGATCTGAGCGGCCACGCGTGCCTCCTCCATCGCTTTCCCGGCACCGGCCTGATCGAACGTTGGCCGCTGCCCACGCATGAGGGAGGCACTGAGCCACGGCTGACTGCCGCAATGACCGCCAATCATCTTGAGACGATCCTGCACATGGCCATTGATGGCCATGGCATTGCGTGCCTGCCCGACTTCGCCACGCGTGATGCGCTGGACCGCGGTGAACTCGTCAGCGTCCTGGACCCATGGAGCACCGAGCGCAGCACCTTCTGGGCCCTCTGGCCAAGCCATCGCCATCAGCAACCGCGTGTACGCGCGTTTGTCGATTTCATGGCCGACCACCTCCTGCCCGAACCCAGCCAGTGCAATTGAACCTGCGCCCTGCTGCGACTACGCTGCTCGTCACTGGCCGTCGGTCACAGGCGGGAACCTGCTATGGATGCGCTTTCACGGGTCTCGGCCCAGGTCCTGGACAGCGCCCTGCCCAGCCTGCCGCTGTACCTGCTGCAGGCCACGGCGGTGATCGGCATGATCGGCGTGCTGCTGATCGCCACCCGCCGCGCCGGCCATGCCATTGAAGGCCGTCGCCTGTATGTCGGCGTGGCGCTGGGCCTGATCTACCTGTTCAATTCCTGGTTCGTGGCCCGTTACACCCAGGGTGTGGTCAAGCTGCACCTCGGCTTCGACATCCTGCTGGTCAGTGGCCTGCTGGGCGGTTGGCACGGCGGCCTGACCTGCCTGGCCGCCAGCCTGCTGGCGCGCTACCAGTTTGCCGGCACCCAGTATTTCCTGCCGGCCGGCCTCGAGGCCACGCTGCAGATGCTGGCCGGCGTCTGGCTGCGCAGGCGCCTGCACCCGCGCATGCTCAATGAGCTCTCGCTGCGCGTGATCCTGCAGGCCTGGAGCGTGCGTATCGCCGTCACTGCGTTGGGCCTGGCACTGGGCGTCGCAATCATCGGCGCCAATCAGCTGCCCGTGGAGGAGTTGGCAATCCAGCGGCTGCTGGCACTGCCACTATCGCTGCTGATGCTCGGCGCGGTGTTCGCGCTGGTCTACAACGATGCGCAGATCGATGCACAGCGTCAGCGCGAACAGGCCTGGCTGCGCATCGATCCGATCAGTGGCCTGCCCAACATGCGTGCACTTGGCGAACGCCTGCAGCATTACTGGCGCGACAACGACGGCATCGGCAAGGCCTGCCTGATCGTGGCCGAGATGGGCAACCTGCGCGATCTGCGCCTGCGCTACGGGCCGCTGCAGGACAACGGCCTGTGGCAGCGCGACAGCACCGACGAGGTGCATCGGCTGCTGCCCTCGCTGCCAGCCGGGCAGCTGGAGATCTACCAGTTCGGCGATGCCGCGCTGGCGATCCTGGTGCGCGACCTGACCTTGTTCGAACTGCGCACGCAGCCGCAGATCACTGAGCTGGCCAGCAACCTGGCCGATCGGGTCGGCCGCGATTGGCCCGGCTTCCGGCCGCTGTTCCGCTGTGCGGTGGTCGAACTGAAGCCCCCCGCCGATGCCGACGAAGGACATCTTCCGTTCCGCGCGATCACCGTGGCGCTGAGTGCGATCGAATCCGGCGTCGTGTTCTTCGACGACCCGATCCAGCGCGACAGCGAGATCGACGCCCTGATCGAAGTCGCCCTCGAACGCTGGCTGCAGCAGGGAGATGCCCCCCTGTGCTACCAGCCCAAGCATCGTCTGCAGGATCGCCAGCTGGTCGGCGCCGAAGCACTGCTGCGCATGCGCGACGGCGAGGGCCGGCTGATCGCGCCGATGCGGGTGATCTCGCTGCTGCGCCGGCAGGGGCGGTTGGCTGAACTGGAATGGGCCACGCTGCAGTCGGCCATCCATTTCCTGCAGCAGTGCCGACGCGATGGCTCGCAGCTGAAGATCGCCGTGAACGTTTCGGCCGAGTCACTGCGCCTGCCCGACTTCGGCCTGCGCCTGCAGGAATTGCTGGCACTGCACGATGTGCCCGGCGTGATGCTGCGCCTGGAGATCGTCGAATGGACCGAGATCGTCGAGCGCGACGTGGTCGATGCCAACATCGCACAGCTGCTGGCGGCGGAGGTCACGCTGTCACTGGATGATTTCGGTGCCGGCTATTCAACCCTGATCCTGCTCTCGCAGCTGGCCATCGCCGAGGTCAAGATCGAGCAGGCGTTGATTGCCACGCTGTCCGACGCCAAGTCGCAGTCGATCGTTCGCTTCATCGTCGAAGTCGCGCACCGCTGCGGCGCCATCGTGGTGGCCGAGGGTACCGAAACCCTCGCGCAGGAACAGCAACTGCGCGCACTGGGTGTGGATGTCGGCCAGGGCTATCTGTACTCGGCCGCGCTGCCGGCCGACGAGTTCCGCCGCTTCGCCGCCAGCTAGACCGCGTAGTAACCCAGGAACATCGCCACCGCCGATTCGGCCACGCGTGCGCGCTCCTGTTCGTTCAACGGCGCCTGCCCCATCGTCACCTGCGGCCAGAATGCAAAGCTCTTCACCAGGCCGTGCAGCTGGTGGCCGGCGAACTCCGGATCGACCTGGCGCAGCCGGCCATCGGCGATTGCCGCGCGGATCCACGCACTCTCACCGCTTTCCTTCTCGCCCATGCGGCAGACGATGGCCTGCGCACGTTCCGGCGAATGGATGATCTCGGCCATTGCCACCCGTGCCAGGTCGATGAAGTTGGCATCGCTGAGCAGTTCCAGCTTCTGCCCCAGCAGCTGCATCAGCTGGGCCTGCAGCGGCTGATCGGCGCGGTACGGCAGTGCGTCGCTGGCCACGCTGCGCTCCCACAGCTCCTCCAGGATCATCGAGAACAACGCTTCCTTGCTCGGGAAGTGGTTGTAGACGGTGCGCTTGGAGACCCCGGCCACCTCGGCGATGCGGTCCATGCTGGTCGCCTCGTAGCCCGACGCGCGGAACTCCTCCACCGCTGCACGCACGATGGCTTCGCGTTTGCGGTCGGTCAGGCGTTGCGGGGCACGGGACATGGCAGGAACCAGATAACTGAACGGACGCCACCATTTTACACCCAGCAGTGTACTTTTGAAAAACACGAAACTACACTGTGCAGTGTACCCAGCGGACGTCACCCATGAAGCGCCTGCTCCTTGTCCTTTTGCTTGGAATCCTCGCCGTGACCGCCTACACCTTCTGCAAGTCCTGGTCCCTCCCTGACTTCCCCGATTCGCCGCAGTACCGCGACGGCAAGTTCCGCAATGCCCTGCCGCGTCCGGCGATGGGCCTGCGCGATGCCGCGGAGATCTGGTGGACGTTCCTGTTCAACAAGCCCAAGGGCACCGTGCCCGCCCACCCCATTCCGGTGCTGCCGCTGGACCGCGCCACCCTGGACGCCGCGCCTGATCGCAGCCTGTTCCGGCTCGGGCATTCCACGATCCTGCTGAAGCTGCGTGGCCAATACTGGCTGACCGATCCGGTGTTCTCCGAGCGCGCTTCGCCGGTACAGTGGCTGGGCCCGGCGCGCTTCCACGCACCGCCGATCAGCATCGACGAACTGCCGCCGATCGCCGGCGTGATCCTCTCGCACAACCATTACGACCACCTGGACCATGCCGCGGTGATGCAGCTGGCCGGCAAGACCGCACGCTTCATCGCACCGCTGGGTGTGGGCGACCAGTTGATTGCGTGGGGCGTGGACGCCAGCAGGGTCGAACAGCTGGACTGGTGGCAATCGACCGAGGCCAGTGGCCTGCGCCTGACCGCCACCCCGGGCCAGCATTTCTCCGGCCGCGGTCTGGGCGACAGCGATCGCAGCCTGTGGGCGTCATGGGTGATCCAGGACGGCGACTTCCGCATCTTCTTCAGCGGCGACACCGGCTACTTCGACGGCTTCAAGGCCATCGGCGAGAAGTACGGTCCGTTCGACCTGACCATGATCGAAACCGGTGCCTACGACCCGCGCTGGGCCTTCGTGCACATGCAGCCCGAGCAGACCCTGCAGGCGCACCTGGACCTGCGCGGCAAGTGGCTGCTGCCGATCCACAACGGCACCTTCGATCTGGCGCTGCACGCCTGGCAGCAACCGTTCGAGCGCATCACTGCATTGGCTGGCGCAAAGAACGTGCCGGTGGCCACGCCGATGATGGGCGAAGCACTGGACATGCAGGCGCCGCAGGCGGGTACACGCTGGTGGGAGACGGTGGAGCTGTAATGGAGGATGCCGCTTGACCTGCCGGAAGCCATGTAGAGCCGAGCCATGCTCGGCTGCGCCTACCCGAACGGCAGCCGAGCGTAGGCTCGGCTCTACGCAGAAACGGCCTGCGCCGCTGCAGTGCGTCATGTAACCGATTACATCCCTTGCTAGCGTAGCGCTCGCCCGATTCTGGTCGAACCTGCGAGGCTGTCCGTAATGACGTTGCGCGCCGAACGCTCCAAGGTCTCCCGCTCAGCTATCCCATGGCGATCTGCCACTGCCCTGCTGTTGGCCGCGCTGGCCTTCAGCGCACAGGCACAGACGCTGCCACCACGCAGCCAATGGCAGGCCAGCGCGTCCTCGCAGCAGGTACCGGCGATGGCGATCAGCCACCTGATCGACGGCGCCCCCAAGACCGTCACCGGCGGCGCCTTCAGTCCGGGCCACTGGTTCCAGATCGATCTGGGTGCACCGACGATGCTGGCCGGCGCACGCCTCACCTGGGATGTCTCCAACCCGGAAGGCTATTCGCTGCAGACCTCGCTGGACGGCACACAGTGGCAGACCGCGTACACCATGGCCGATTCGCTGGGCGACGTGGAAACGCTGTACTTCGCGCCACGCCAGGCGCGCTACCTGCGGTTGGCCAGCCCGCAGCGCACGTCCGACTGGGGCGTGTCGATTTTCGAGATGGAGCCACTGGACAGCACGCTCAGCGCACGCATCAGCGGTGTCGATGCAACGCAGGCGGCGGCGCTCTGGCAAGGCGGTGGCACCGTCGCGGTTCCAGCCGGAAAAGGTGGATCCCATACGCTCGAGATCATGCTGCCTCGCGCCCAGTCCACGGCCGGTCTCGCGGTCGACTGGGCCGATGGCGGGCGCGGCGCCGCCCGCTTGCAGGCGCAGGACGCACAGGGCCGATGGCAGGACCTCGCGCACGATGCACAGGCGGCCAGCCATCGGCAGAGTTGGCTGGCTGCTGACACGGCACACCCTCTACGTGCATTCCGCCTGGCCGTGGACGGCGCTGCCCCGCAGATCGCGCGCCTGCGCCTGCTTGGCCCGAAAGCCGTGATGACGCCGATGAAGCGCTACCAGATTGCCGCCAGCGGTGCGCAACGTGCCTTGTTCCCCGCCTCGCTGCAGATGCAGCAGACCTACTGGACCGCCGTGGGTGTGCACGCGGGCCGGCAGAAATCGATCTTCGACGAATACGGCAACCTGGAAGCGTTCAAGGGTGCGCCGCTGGTGCAGCCGCTCTGGCGAAGCGCCGACGGGCGTGCTGCAGGTGCCGCCGGTCAGCCCGTACAGCACGCCCTGCGCGATGGCTGGAAGCCTATGCCTTCGGCCACCTGGTCGCCGCAGCCTGGGCTGGAGCTGCGCAGTGAGGTGTTCGCCATCGAGCGCGATGGCCAGCCGGTGACCTTCCTCCGCCATCGACTGCACAACACCGGCAGCACCGCGATCGACGGCACGCTGACCCTGGCGGTACGACCGATGCAGATGAACCCGCCATGGCAGAACGGTGGGCTGTCGCCGATCCGCGAGGTCGCCGTCGAAGCCAACACGGTGCGCGTGAACGGCCGCACGCTGCTGCGCTCGCTCACGCCGGTGGCTGCGTCCGGCGTTGCGCCGTTCGGAAAGGACGGCACAACGGAGATCACCGCGGACATCGCTGCCGGCGAACTGCCTTCCTCGCAGCAGGCACGTGACGAGCAAGGACTGGCCGCAGCCGCATTGAGCTACCGGATCCGCCTCGCGCCCGGTGCCAGCGATGCGGTGGTCGTCGCGTTCCCACTCGGCACCGCCGCCGCCGATGCCAATGGCGTGCTGCCCGAAGCGCCTGCGCTTGACCTGGCCACGCTGCCCCGTGATGCCAATGCGGCGTTCGAGACGCTGGCTACGCAGGCGTCCGCAGATTGGCAGGCCCGGCTCGGCCAGGTCGGCCTGCGCCTGCCCGACCCCTCGCTGGTCGACATGCTGCGCGCGCAGGCCGCCTACATGCTGATCAACCAGACCGGCCCGGCCATGCAGCCTGGTCCGCGCAACTACAACCGCTCCTTCATCCGCGATGGCATGGCCACCTCGGCGGTGCTGCTGCGCATGGGCGAAGCCCGCGTCGCGCGTGATTACCTGGCCTGGTACAGCACGCACGGTGTGCATGCCAACGGACTGGTTTCGCCGATCCTCAACGACGATGGCAGCGTCAACACCGGCTTCGGCTCGGACATCGAGTACGACAGCCAGGGCCAGTACGTGGCACTGGTGGCCGATGTCGCCCGCCTCGATGGCGGGCCCGAGTCGGTGCGTGACTACCTGCCGAAAGTGAAAGCAGCACTGCGCTTCCTGCAGGAACTGCGCGAGCGCACGCTGGTGCCCGGTTACAAGGCCGACCAATCGGCGCCGGAACGCTTCGCGGGCATTCTTGCGCCGTCGATCAGCCATGAGGGCTATCCGTCGCCCACCCACAGCTATTGGGATGACTACTGGGGAGTGAAGGGCTGGCACGACGGCGCGTGGCTGGCAGAGGCACTTGGCGACCATGAAACCGCCCGTTGGGCGCGCGAACAGTACAAGCTGCTGTACGACGCATTGCATGCCTCGATCCGGGCGACGATGGCGTGGAAGGGCATCGACTTCATTCCGTCCTCGGCGGATCTGGGCGATGGTGATCCCACCGGCGTTTCGATTGCATTGGACCCCACCGGTGCGCAGAGCGTGCTGCCGGCAGATGCATTGCGGACCACCTTCGCCCGCTATCTGGAGGGCGTTCGCAAGCGCAGCCAGCCCGGGGCGCTGTATGCCTACACCCCGTACGAGATCCGCAACGTGCTGAGCTATGTGCACCTGGGCCAGCCGCAGGCGGCCGACGAGCTGCTACAGGGGCTGCTGCATGATCGGCGCCCGCTTGAGTGGCAGGTGCTGGCCGAGGTCGTGCATTCGCGGTTGCGCTTCCCGCGCTACCTGGGCGACATGCCGCATACCTGGATCGGTGCCGAATACGGCCGCACGCTGTTCGGCATGTTGATGCGCGAGGACGATGACGCGTTGTCATTGCTGCCGGGCACGCCGCCGTCTTGGGTGGCCGGGGATGGGTTGGCGGTGGAACGCCTGCCGACCGCGTATGGCACGCTGCAGATGCAGGCGCGGCAGCGCGACGGGCTGCTGACAGTGGTGATTGGCGAGGGGCTGCGCAAGGACACCGCCGTGCGCATGTGGTGGCCGAACCGGACCGCGCCGAAGTCTGTGCGCGTGGATGGACGCAGCGTTTCCGACTTCGATGCCGAGGGCGTGCGCCTCGCGAAACCGTTCAAGACGCTGGAGGCGCGTTGGTAGAGTCGAGCTTGCTCGACTGCATTTCGCCGATCACCATGCGCCAGTCGAGCAAGCTCGACTCTACAGGGGCGCGCCGGCCATGCCCGGCGTCAGAGCGTCGGCAGCCCTGGCGGGTTGGTCTGCGACTGCGGCACAGCTTCCTCGGTCACATTCCATCGCTTCAGCGCCTGCGCGTAGGTGCCGCTGCCGATCTGGGTGTTCAGTGCCTGCGTCACCGCATCAGCCAGGCCGCTGCCCTTGCGCGTGGTCACCGAGATCGCCGCGGCGTTCGGCCAGCCACCGGGGAACAGGCCCACACGCCGTACCTTGCCATCGCGTGCGGAATAGGCGCCGGTGGCATTCGGTTCGAACGACACATCGGCGCGCCCGGTGATCACCGCCAACCGCCCAACCACGGCGTCATCGAAGTACTGGTACTCCACCGGCTTCAAGCCAGCGGCGATGTTCTGCTGGTCCCACTGTCGCAGGATCTGGTCCTGGTTGGTGCTGGCACCGACCACTACCTTCAGCCCGGCTACGTCGGCCGGCTTTTCGATCTTCTGGATCGGCCCATCACTGCGCGTATAGATGCCGAGCAGGTCGTAGCGGTAACTGGAGAAATCGAACTTCTTCTTGCGCTCCTCGGTCACCGTCACGTTCGACAGCACCGCATCGTACTTGCCTGATTCCAACCCCAACGGCCAGTCCGCCCACGCCACCGGCACGATCACCAGCTTCAGGCCCAACCCATCGGCAATCAGCCGTGCGATGTCCGGCTCGATGCCGACCACGTCCTTGCTGTCGGCACCATAGTCGGCCAGCGGCAGCTGCCCCGGATGGGTGGCCACGGTGAACGTACCAGGCGTGACAAAGCGATAGTCGGCCGGAATCAACGCCTGCGCCTTCGGATCGAGCGTGCCCTTCAGGATTGCGGTGTTCGCACCCGCCAGGCTGGTTGCGGCCACGGTGCCGGCATCCGGTGCCTGACGCACGCGCGAATAGACGATGCCGGCGATGCCGATGACCAGCACACCCACGATCAACAGGGTGCTGCGTGAGGGGCGACGCGGTGCTGCAGGGCTCATGGTCTTCCTTCCGGGGTTACAGGGTCTTGGCCAGGAAATCGGCGGTGCGTTGCTGGCGCGGGCGCTCGAACAGCGCCTCGGGCGTGCCCTGCTCGATCACCCGGCCCTGGTCCATCATCACCACGTGGTCAGCCACCCGACGGGCGAAGCTCAGCTCATGGGTGACGATCACCAGCGTGGTGCCGGAACGGGCCAGCTCCTCGATCACGCTAAGCACTTCGGCCACCAGCTCCGGGTCCAGTGCCGAGGTCGGTTCGTCGAACAGCAGCACCTTCGGTTGCAGGGCCAGCGCACGAGCAATCGCGATGCGCTGCTGCTGGCCGCCGGACAGCTGGCGCGGGAAGGCATCTGCCTTGTCGGCCAGGCCGACTCGGTCCAGCAGCGTGCGCGCCTGCTGCTCGGCCTGCGCCCGCGGCACGCCGCGCACCGCGATCGGCGCCTCGATGATGTTCTCCAGCGCGGTCAGATGCGGGAACAGGTTGAAGCCCTGGAACACCATGCCCACTTCCGCACGACGGCGGCGGATCTCGCGTTCGGGCAGCTCGTACAGGGTGTCGCCATCGCGGCGGTAGCCGATCAGCTGCCCGCCGACGGTCACGTAACCGCTGTCGGCACGTTCCAGGTGGTTGATCAGCCGCAGCAACGTGGACTTGCCAGCGCCGGACGGGCCGATCAGCACCGTCACGCTGCCAGCGCGCAGGTCCAGGTTCACGTCTTCCAGCACCGGCTGGTCGCCGAACACTTTGCCCACACCGTGCAGCGACACCGATGCCCCCTCACCCGCCTCAACCTGCGCGGCAATGCGCGGGCGATTGACCACGCGCGGTGCAGCCTCACCTGTGGCGCGCGTCGGTGACGAGACACGCGATACCGAACGCTCGCGCTGCAGTTGGCCGCGCGCAAAGCGCTGCTCCACGCGCCGCTGCAGCAGCGACAACACGGTCAGGATCACCAGGTACCAGACCGTGGCCACCATCAGCAGCGGCACCACTTCCAGGTTGCGCCGGTAGATCACCTGCACGGTGTAGAACAGCTCCGGCAGCGCCAGCACGTAGACCACCGAGGTGCTCTTGGCCAGGCCAATCACATCGTTGAACGCGGCCGGCAGGATCGAACGCATCGCCTGTGGCAGGATGATGCGGCGCACCTGGCGACCACGCGGCAGGCCAAGCGCGGCCGCAGCTTCGTACTGGCCGTGGTCGACCGAAAGAATGCCGCCACGGATCACCTCAGCCGAGAACGCGGCTTGGTTCAAGGTCAGGCCCAGCACTGCTGCGGTGAACACACCGATCAGCTGCGTGGTCGGGTACGAGAACAGGCTGATGCCGGTAAACGGCACGCCCAGCTCGATGGTGCTGTAAAGGTAGCCCAGGTTGTTCAACAACAACAACAGCACCAGCAGCGGGATCGACCGGAACAGCCACACATAGCCCCACGACACCGCCGACAGCAGTGGCGAGCCGGACACGCGGGCCAACGCCAGCAAGGTACCCAGCGCGAATCCCAGTCCGGTACCCAGTGCGGTCAGCAGCAGTGTGCGACCCAGGCCTTCCAGCACCGGGCGTGCGAAGAACCATTCGGCGAAGGTGCCCCAACCCCAGCGCGGATTGCCCAACACTGATTGCAGCCCGATCAGGATCAGCGCCAACGCCAGAAGGGTTCCGACCACCTGTAGTGGATGCCGGGCCGGCACGATCTTCAACGCCGGGGTTGGCGCCGGGCGTGTGGCAATTCCATCCAGCGCGGTCGAAGGCGTGCTCATGCGTGGGCTCCGTGCAGCACGGCCTGTGATGGCACGGCGGCTGGCGCCGATACGCCCAGGTGCTTCTCGAACGGCAAGTGGGCGATGGATTCCGGATCGGCCTCCAGATCGAACAGCGCGGTGTAGCCGTGGCTGAGGTACAGGCCGACGGCTTCAGGCTGGCGGAAGCCGGTGGTCAGGAACACCCGTCGGTAACCCTGGCGCGCCGCCTGGTCCTCCAGTTCCTGCAGTACACGCCGCGCGATGCCCTGGCGGCGCAGGCCCGGCAGCGTCCAGATGCGCTTGAACTCGGCGGTGTCCGGATCGCGGTGCGGCATGAAGGCACCGCCGGAGATCGCCACACCATCGCGCAGCAGCAACACGAACGCCCCTACCGGCGCCGCGAACGCCTGCGCCGGGTAGCGCTGCAGTTCCTCGCGGGCGCTGCCGCCGATGCGTCGACGCACGTCGGCGTAGCGGCTGTCGTACTCCTGCTCCAGGCCATCGAACAGCGGCCGCGCCAGTGGATCATCCACCGAGGTGTAGAGGAAGCGTTCGTTGCTGCTCATGCCACGTCCTTCACCAGATAGTCTTCAGCCAGCCGCGCCCACAGGCTGGCGGCGGGTGCGATGGCGGCGTCGTTGAATACATAGCGCGGGCTGTGCAGCGGTGCGCTGTCGCCGTTGCCGACGAACACGAAACTGCCCGGCCGCGCCTGCAGCAGGAAGGCGAAATCCTCGCTGGCCGTGCGTGGCGCGAACTCCGGCACCAGCTGCTCGCTGCCGAAGCCCTGCACGGCCACGTCGCGGATGTAGGCGGTCTGCTGCGGGTGGTTGATCACGCTCGGGAAGCCACGCGGGAACTCGACCTCCGCGCGCGCGCCGAACGCGGCGGCGGTCTGCTCGGCGACCTCGGTAACACGGCGCCGCAGGGTGTCACGTACCTCGGGCAGGTAGGCGCGCACGGTCAGCTTCAGCTCCACTACGTCTGGAATCACATTGGCGGCCTGCCCGCCGTGGATCGAACCGACGGTGACCACGCCCATCTGCCGTGGATCCACATTGCGCGAGACAACGCTTTGCAGCGCGGTGACGATATGCGCCGCCGCCAGGATCGGGTCGACACTGCCCTGAGGCTCGGCGCCATGACCGCCCTTGCCGATCACCTTCAGCCGCGCCCAGTCCACCGATGCCATCGCCGGGCCATCGACGAAGCCGAAGTGGCCGACAGGCACGCCCGGCCAGTTGTGCAGGCCATAGATCGCATCCACCGGGAAGCGTTCGAACAGGCCGTCGGCGATCATCTTCGAGGCCCCCGAACCGGTTTCCTCGGCCGGCTGGAACACCAACTGCAGGGTGCCGTCGATGCGGCCATGATGGGCCAGGTAGTGCGCCGCGGACAGCAGGATGGCGGTATGCCCATCGTGGCCACAGGCATGCATCAGCCCCTCGGTCTGGCTGGCGTAGGCCAGCCCGGAATCCTCGTGGATCGGCAGTGCATCGATGTCGGCGCGCAGGCCGAGGCGACGGCTGCCCTGCCCGCGCTGCAGCGTACCGACCACGCCGGTGCCGCCGAGGCCGGTGGTGACCTCATAGCCCCACTGCTGCAACAGCTCGGCCACGCGGGCGCTGGTGCGGTGCTCCTCGAAAGCCAGCTCCGGGTGCCGATGCAGGTCATGGCGGATCGCGATGGCCGCCTCGGCGCGTGCCGCGATTTCCGGCAGCACGCCAGTCGTTAGGGAATTCCGCCGGGCATGGCCCGGTGCTGCCGCGCTTTCTCCGCTCATCGCCTTACCCCACCTTCCGCGCCGGTTCGGCGTCGGTCGAATGACGGCTGGCCTTGTACGGCAGGCCCAGATGCGCGCGCAGGGTCTGTCCTTCCAGCACGCGCTGGTGGTAGCCGCGCGCCTGCAGGATTGGCAGCACCTGGGTCACGAAATCGTCCAGGCCTTCGCGCTGTGCCGCGAAACCAAGGATGAAGCCGTCGCTGGCACCGGCATCGAACCAACGGATCAGCTCGTCGGCCACATGTTCCGGCGTACCGATGAAATTCGGTCGCGGGCTCACCGCTTCCAACGCCACCTGGCGAAGGCTCAGGCCCTTCTCACGTGCATCCTGCTTGATGCGGTCGGTGGTGGAACGGAACGAATTGCTGCCGATGTCACCCAGCTCCGGGAACGGTGCGTCCGGATCGTACTGGCTGAAATCATGGTGATCGAAGAAGCGGCCGAGATAGGCCAGCGCATCCTCCAGCGTGGCCAGCGCGGCGATTGCCTGGTACTTGGCTTCAGCCTCCTCGGCGGTGCGGCCGACGATGGGGCCGATACCCGGGAAGATCTTCACGTCATTGCCGCTGCGGCCGTGGGCGATCGCCGAGTTCTTCACCTTCTGGGTGAACGCGCGGGTCTCCTCCAGCGATGGCGAATGGGTGAACACCGCATCGGCATACTTGCCGGCCAGCGCGATGCCATCGTCGGACGACCCGGCCTGGAAGATCACCGGCTGGCCCTGTGGCGAACGCTGGATGTTGAGCGGCCCTTCCACCTGGAAGAAGCGGCCCTTGTGGTCGAGCCGGCGGAACTTCTCCGGTGCGAAGAACGTGCCGCTGTCGCGCTCGCGCACAAAGGCATCGTCATCCCAGGAATCCCACAGCCCTTGCACCACGTCCAGGTACTCGTCGGCGATCTGGTAGCGCAGCGCGTGCTCGGGGTGCGGGCGGCCGTAGTTGCGGCCCGAGCCCTCCAGTGGCGAGGTCACCACGTTCCAGCCGGCACGACCGCCGCTGAGCAGGTCCAGCGAGGCGAATTGGCGGGCCACGGTGAACGGGTCGCTATAGGAGGTCGACAGCGTGCCGGCCAGGCCGATCTTCTTCGTTGCCGTGGCCAGTGCCGACAGCAACGAGATCGGCTCGAAGCGGTTGAGGAAGTGCGGGATCGACTTCTCGTTGATGTACAGGCCGTCGGCTACGAAGCCGAAGGCGATGCCGTTGTCCTCGGCGGTACGCGCGATGTCGATGTAGAACTGCAGGTTGACGCTGGCATCGGCCGGGTTGGAGGGATGCTTCCAGGCATGCATGTGGCTGCCAGGGCCCTGCAGCATGATGCCGAACGGAATGTGGCGCGGGGTCGTGCTCATGGGAATCGCTCCTGCAGGTCAGGCCACCGCCGCGCGCGGCGCGGGCGACAGCAGTTCAAGGGATGTCAGGCGTGCATCAAGGTCGGCCACCGGCGCATCGAGGATGAACTCGCCCACGCCGAAGCGCCGGTGCAGCGCATCCAGTTCGTCACGCACGTGCTGCGCATCACCGGACAACACGCTGGGGCGCGTTTCCTCGATACGAAAGTCAGCCACGCCCACCTGGCGCGCGTACTCGGCAGCCGCATCGGGACTGGGCAGATTCACCGTCTGGCCGGGGCCGAGGTGCAGCTTGTAGACGCGCAGCGCACCGATATGACGTGCTGCGGCTTCGGCAGTTGGTGCGGCGAACGCCACCGTGGCCAGCAGCGGCGGCTGCGTAGAAACACTGCGGTAGGCATCGAACGCGGCCTCGATATGCTTCGGGTCGCCATCGAAGTGGGCGGCGTAGACGAAGCGCCAGCCCAGCTCGGCCGCCTGCTGCGCGCTCTGCGGGCTGGCGCCGAGCAGGAAGCGCTCTGGTGCCTGCTGCGGAACCGGCCGAGCCTGTGCCTCGGTGTCGGCGCCGGACAGATAACCTTCCAGGTCGCGCAGTTGCTGGTCGAAGTCGGCGAACGCCGGACGCCCGGCTGCCAGCGCGGCGGTCGAAGCCGGCAGGCCACCGGGGGCCTTGCCCACGCCCAGATCGACACGCCCCGGCGCCAGCGCCGACAGCAGGTTGAAGTTCTCCGCCACCTTGTACGGCGCGTAGTGGCGCAGCATGACCCCACCACTGCCGATGCGGATGCGCCGGGTCTGCGCCAGCACCCACGCAGCCAGCACTTCCGGTGCGGGGCTGGCCAGCGTCGGTGCAGCGTGGTGCTCGGCAAACCAGTAGCGGTGGTAGCCCAGCTGCTCGGCGCGCTGCGCCAGCTGCAGGCTGTTGCGCAGCGCCTGCTCCGGCGAGGCACCTTCGGCCACCGGGCTCTTGTCCAGCACGCTGATCTGATAGCTCATGGTCACGTCCTCGCTCAGGGGTGGGCCACGGGAATGCCGAGCAAGCCGTTCAACGCGGCCAGGATCGGCTCGGCACCGGAGATGTACTGGCGGTCCTGGTGCGCGCCACTGGCCAGTTCGCTGCGCACGCCCTGCGGCAGCACCAGCTTCGGCAGCGACTGGTCCTGCTCGCCGATCTCGGCGATCACCTCACGGCGCGGTCGCGCGAAGCCGATGCGGCGCACGTCCAGCTGCGCGTCCAGGCCATCGATGCTCGACAGCGCGCCCTCCAGCAACAGGCTGTGCCGGCAGAAGAAGCGCTGGCCGGGAATCTGTCCGTCCTCGAACTCACGGTCGAGCAGGAACAGGATGGGTTTGCTTGCTGCGTCGAGAGTCACAGGGGTCGTCCTCATCGGGGCCGGCAATGCGATGCCGCTTCGATATCGATGCTAGAGATGCCAGCAGCCGCAGCAGCGACGGCTGGCGACAATCGGCGGTCAGATCCGGCCACGCAGATGCGGCGTAGCCATAAGCAAAGCGCCGCCGGTTATGGCGTCAGGCAATACGTCGCAGCGGCGCCGCTACCGTCAGCGCCTGCGCCTGCGTGGCCAAGTGCCCGGCCGCACGCTCGGTCGCCAGTTCGATGCGCGCCTGCAGGGCCGCGCTGCTGATGTGCTCGCCGTCGAAATCGGCAGGCGTGGCATACACCCCGATCGGCAGCGTGTGCGCCTGCAGGAAACTGAACAACGGCCGCAGCTGGTGGTCGATCACCAGCGCATGTCGCTCGCTGCCGCCGGTGGCTGCCAGCAGCACCGGCGTATCCACCAGCGCCTCCAGCTCGATGAAGTCGACCAGGTGCTTGAACAAGCCGGGATACGAGCCGCGATACACCGGCGCGGCCACCACCAGCAGCTCCGCCGCTTCGATGGTCTGCAGTGCCCGTTCCACCGCCGGCTCCGCCTCGCCGCGCGACAGCGACTGGCCCAGCGAACGCGCGATCGGCGCCAGCTCCACCAGCTCCACGCTGGCGTGCACCCGCTGCTGCAGCGAGTCCAGCAGATGCCGTACCAGCAACAACGTGCGCGACGTCGCCGAGCTGGTCGGCGACCCCACCAATGCAACCACCCTCAATGCAGAAGACATGAACTGCTCCCGTGTAGAGCCGAGCCATGCTCGGCTGCCTATCGCTTTTGCAGAACCGAGCCATGCTCGGCTGCTCCAGATCAAAACCGGTAATTGACCCGGCCAAACCAGTACGCACCCACATTGCTCAGCACATCGCCGCTGTCCCACGTGGTCTCGATACTCGCCACATCGGTGGCACTGCGCGCGTACTCCGGCACCTTGCGGGTGCGCTTGTCGAACACGTTGTTGATGCCCAGCGCCGCACTCCAGCCCGCGCCCAGCTCCACGCCACCGGACAGGTTGGTCACCAGCACCGGCGGCTGCCTGTACTCCACGCCGTTGTTCAGGCGCTTGATCGGGCCGTAGTAGGTGAAGTCCAGATTCGAGCGCCAGCGCCCGTTCTGCCAGCCCAGCCCCGCCACCTGCGTATAGCTGGGCGTGCGGAAGCGCAGCGCATACTCGCTGGATCTGGTCAGCAGGTTGATGTTCGGCAGGCCCTGCAGCGCCGCCGGAATGTCGCTGACCTTCTGGATGGTGGTGCGGCCGACGTTGGCGGCGTAGCTCCAGCGCAGCTTGCCCCACGCGGTTTCCTGGTTCGCCTCCAGGGTCAGCTCCACACCGCGTGTACGGGTATTGCCCACGTTGGTGAAGTAGCTGGCGTAGAACGCATCACCCGGCAGGATGCTGATGCCGGCCGAACCCAGCAGTGCATCGATGGTGTTCTTCTGCGCCGCACTCAGCACCGTGCCGCTGTTGTCGGTGACGCGCGCCGGATCCTGCGCGTTGTAGCCGATCTGGCTGGACTGGCCGAGCTGGCCGCGGATGTCGATCTGATAGGCATCCACCGCCAGATGGAACGCCGGGCTCGGGTCCCAGGTCACGCCCAGGCTGTAGTTGGTGGCCTTTTCCGGTTTCAGCGGTGTGGCACCCAACGCAATCGCTGCCGGCGAAGACACCTGCGCCACCAGCGTGGTCCCGCACGGGCAGCTGCCGGTGGCCTGGTAGAACTGCGCGCCCAGGCTGGGCGCATGGAAACCGTTGCTCACCGTTGCCCGCACACCCAGCGCGTCGGTGAAGTCGAAGCGCGTGGTCAGGCGGCCGGTAGAGACACTGCCGAAGTCGGAGTGATCTTCCCAGCGCGCGGCCGCATCCAGGTACCAGCGCGAGGTGATGTTGGTGGCCGCACCCACGTACACCGCCTTGCTGTTACGGGTTGCCTTCACCGCGTCGGCGGTGGAATAGCCGACGAAGGCTGCAGCGCCGAAGCCGGTATACGACTCCCACTGCCCCGCCCCGCGCTCGTACTGCTCGTGCTGATACTCGGCGCCCGCGCTCACCTCCAGCGGCGAAGCGAATGCCGCCACCTCGAAGCCACGGCGCAGGTCCAGGTTGGCGATGCCCTGCTGGTAGTCCAGCTTGCCGTCATAGAAATCAGTGGGTGAACCGGGATACGGCAGCGAGTAGTTCACCGAGTTACGCGTATAGGTGCGCACGGTGCTGCGGTTGCCGGTCAGGCTGGCGTCGTAGTCCCAACCCGCGATCTGGCCTTTTACCCCGGCCGTACCGGTGTACTGCTTCTCCTTGGTTTCCAGCACCGGCAGGAAGCCATCCGGAAACACGCTCAGCACGCCGGGCGCCTTGTAGGTAGTGAAGATGGTCGCCGGCAGACGGAAATTCTGGATCGCCTGTGCAGTGCGATCGCTGGCCGTAGCATTGGCGTAGAACTGCGCGCTCTCGCCCAGGCCATGGCCCACGTTCACCGCGAAGGCCTTCAACGCATACGACGGCGAGCTGAGGATGGTATTGGCTTCGGCATTGCGGCTGGCCTCGGCCGGATTCGGCGTGGCACCTGCTGGCAAACGATTGTTCGGCCGCAGCGCCACCAGATTGCCGCTGCCATCCACTGCCGGATAGCTCAGGTAGCCGTCGATGTAGCGACGGGTACGGATCGCATGATGCTGGCGGGTGGTCTCGCCGGACAGGTTGATGAAGCCATCCTCGCCCCACGGCAGGCCGACGTTGGCGCGCACGCTGGTTCGCGAACCATCACCATCGGTGCTCTGCCCGCTCTCCACCGACACATCACCACCGTGCGCCTGCGACTTCAGGATCACGTTGACCACGCCGGTGATCGCGTCCGAGCCGTAGATGGCGGAGGCACCATCACGCAGCACTTCCACATGGTCGATGGCCGAGACCGGAATCAACGCCAGGTCCGCCCACGCATGTCCGGGGAAGCCGCCCCCATTGGCACCGCTCACATAGGCACTGGCATTGCGGCGCTTGCCGTTCACCAGCACCAGCGTGTAGCCCGGCGACAGGTTGCGCAGCTGGTAGCCGCGGATCAGGCTCTCCTGGTCGCTCTGGTAACCGCCGATCTGGCTCAGCGACGGCAGGCTGCGCTGCAGCGCTTCCAGCAGGTTGCCCTGCCCGGTAGCAGCGAGGTCTTCTGCGGAGATCACATCGATGGGCGTGGAGCTGTTCTTCACCGTACGCGTGCTGGTGCGTGAACCGGTGACCACCACCGCATCCAGCGTGGAGGCCGCCACATTGGCGGTGGCTGCAGTGGTGGCAGGGTCTGCATCGGCTTCCGCTGCGTGGCTGGGTGATGCAGCAAGGACGGCCGCGATCAGGACGGCAAGAGTGCTCAAGGCTGGGGCGTAGGCAGCAGGCATGGGGGCTCGTGGGGGTGGGCCGGAAACACGCTTCCATTCAAGGGCCTGTTCACCCACAGCGACAGGCGGGATCGCGTCACCCAACCGTCATATCCGGCCACCCACATGACCGCTGGTAATGACGTTAGGCAGGCCTGCGTACACGGGGTCAGAGCCCTTCCTCCGGAAGGGATCCGACCCCGGCCTCCATATGCCCGCCCAGCATCACCTCATGCCCTCGCACCACTCTGCGCCACGCACCACCACCCGTAGCATCAGGCCATGCACAGCCCTTCCGCCGATCCCACCGCACCACTCGTCGCCATCGTCGCTTGCCACGGCCAGGGGCTGTTCGAGTTCGGCTGTGCGGTCGGCCTGTTCGCACCGATACGGCCTGAACTGGGCGTGGCCTGGTACCGCACCCAGCTGTGCGCCGGCGAACCCGGCGCACTGCGCATGCTCGGCAGCACCCAGGTGCAGCTGCCCTACGATCTCAGCAGCGTCGATGACGCCGACATCATCGTCATCCCCGGCTGGCGCGAGCCCAGCGAGCGTCCGCCGCAGGCACTGCTCGATGCACTGATCCGCGCCCATGCACGCGGCGCACGCATCGCGTCGATCTGCTCCGGTGCGTTCGTGCTGGCCTGGGCCGGGCTGCTCGATGGCCGCGAGGCCACCACCCACTGGCGCCTCACCGAAGCGCTCGCGCGCGACTTCCCACGCATCGACGTGCGCGAGGATGTGCTGTACGTGGACACCGGCAGCATCATCACCTCGGCCGGCTCGGCCACCGGCATGGACATGATGCTGCACATGGTGCGCAAGGATTACGGCGCGCGCGTGGCTAATCTGGTGGCCGAGCGATTGGTGTTGGCACCTTGGCGTGATGCCGGGCGCAGCCAGCGCGTCAGCCGGGCCATCCCCAACGGCGAGCCCACGCGGTTGGCGAAGCTGATGGAGTGGATGCGCCGTAACCTGCGCGAGCCGCACTCGCTAGGCAGCCTCGCCGAGCAGGCCGCGCTCAGCCAGCGCACCCTGCAGCGGCAGTTCCTGGAAGCCACCGGCCTGTCGCCCATCGATTGGCTGATCCGCGAGCGCGTGACCTTCGCGCGTGAGCTGCTGGAAACCACCGACCGGCCACTGCAGTGGATTGCCGAGCAGGCCGGCTTTGGTTCGCAGGAGTCGTTCCGTCGGCACTTCCGTGGCCAGGTCGATGCCAGCCCCACCGAGTACCGCAGCCAGCATCGCAACGGCATCAGTGCGGACCGTCTGGTCGGCTGCTGAGCCCCGGGTAGTGCCGGCCCTTGACCGGCAGGCAAGGCCCCCGCCGTCTTCGTCGACGACTTTCCACGCCATCACCACCACTGCACTATAGGGGCATGCCCCGCACTGCCGACGGACCGGTGATGACCGACAGCCCCTACAGGACCTACCGCGTCGGAATCGGCGTATCGCTGCTGTTGGCGGCACTGATCGCCACGCTCTCGTTGATTGCCGTGTCCAGCCCCAACCTGGGTTGGGGCGTCGTGGCGCTGGCCACCATCGCGATATGGGCCGGCGTCCCGCTGCTGCTGGTGCTTCTGCTGGCCTGGCTGCGCTACATGGTGCGTCAGCGCGGGCAGGTGCCGGGCCGCATACACGTGCTGATGTTCGTGCCAACCGCCGCCGCCATGCTCATCATTCCACTGTGGCACGTCCTGCAAGGCAGTGTGGACAGCCTGGCCGGCGGCTCACGTGTGTCCATCGCCGAGCTGCACGTCAACCTCAGCGGGCAACCCCTTTGGCTGGACACCTCGCCGTATGCATCCACCGGTTCTGGCGCTGGCCCGGACCTGCCCATGCAGGGCGAAACGCCCCAGCGCTTCCTGGCCTTCCACCGCTACCCCAACCCGCAGTCCGATGCAGACAGGTCCTTCCCGTATGAACAAGCGCGCCTGAAGCCCTCCGTCGACCACTACCGCTACGCCACACCGTCTGGAGATCGCGCCGTCACCGATGTGCCGCTGGTCCGTCGGCCGTACCCCGAGCTTGCGTCATTCAATGCGGCCTGGCGACGCGCGGGTACACCCGAGCTCGTGCATATCTACTACCACTACAGCGATCACGTAGAGGTCGCGCCCGCACTCGCACGCCTCAGTGGCTTCACCACCGATGATCTGGAGCGCAGCCGCTTCGAAGGCCTGACGCTGTTCAAGATCCACAACTACGGCAGTGCGCCCATCCTTCGGGTGGAAATCAATGGCCTCACACTGGACATCGGCGACGGGGCCATCGCGAACATCCCGGAAGCGCCCAGGGATTGCACGGCCTACGGCTACCCGGTCAGCCCCGCGCTGTTGCCGCTCAACCTGCCCCTGCAGGTGCGATGGCAGACTGCAGACGCACCGACGCGGTGGCACAGCGCGCGCGTGCAGGTGCCCGCGTTCCGGCAGCCGCGGCCACTGCAGGGGCAATCCACATTGCAGCGCGTCCTGCTGTACATGCTGCCCGATGACGCGCTGGCCGCCGAACGCTACGCCGAAGTGTTTGACGGCGATTCGCGGCGCGGCATCAAGGCCACTGGTCTGCCAGCCAGCGCTGCCACCTACGCGGTGTGTGGCAGCGCCAGGGCAACCTATGGCGAAGGAGCGGGTACCGTGCTGGCCGACTGATCCGCGGCCTTGCCGGCGCGCTCCCCTCTACGCTGACGCGCGCTCAGTCCTCCTGCACCAGCTTGAACTCGCGCAGCAGGCCACCGATCTGGGTCTTGTCCAGCTTGTTCATCAGCAGGTTGCGCAGGAACGCCGGGCCGGGAATATCCAGCGCCTTGCCATCGCGCAGGCGACCGGTGGCGGCCAGCAGCGAGCGCACGTCATAGGTGGAATTGAATACCTCGGGCACACCGCGTTCGATACCTAACAGCGTGTACACCGCTTCCATCGGTGTGCGCACCGAGTACTCGGTGGTGAAGATGCAGTCGCGCTGCTTCGATTCGGCAAACTGGCCGATGAAGGCGAAGTTCACCGCTCCCTCCGGCACCACGTCCGGGCGATCACCGGCCTGGCGCGGCATGAAGAACGCGGTGATGTACGGCATCATCACCGGCACTGTCTTCGCCCCAGTCGCGGCCAGCTCATCGATCTCCTCCACCGGCACGCCCAGGTGGTACAGCCACTCGCGGGTGATCTCCTCGCCGGTGCAATCCTGCATCGGCTTCTTTACGTAATCGCCGGGCGTATCGACGAACAGTGAGTACACCCAGACCACGATCTGGTCCTTGGGCTGGTTCTTGAAATGCGGCTGGCGGTTCACGGTCCAGCTCATTAACCAGCGCGAATCGCGCACACTGACGATGCCGCCGGTCACCACCTTGCCACTGAACGGGTCACGCTTGGCGATCTTCTGGATGTAGGCCGGGATGCGTGCGTCCAGCGTCGTCACCGTCGCCGACTCCCACTTGGTCTGCGGGATGTGCGCGCCGAACACGTCCGGACGCCCGAACGCAGGATCCCTGGCGGCAATGCGTCGCCACAGGTCCCAGGCAGGCGCCGGCCCCTCATTCAATCGCGCAGCCGTGTGGTGGTCGCCGTTGTCCGAGTTCTCGGTCAACGAACCGATCGTCATGAAAACAAGGTCATCTGCGCTCAGATCCACGCCACCCGCCACGCCCTCGCGCGTCCAGTGGATGCGCGTGGCCTGCTTGCGGCCGGCCGCCAGATCGAAGTCGACGTCGGTCACCTCGGTGCCGTACTGGAACACCACGCCGTGGTCCTGCAGCCACTTCACCAGCGGCAGCACCAGCGATTCGTACTGGTTGTACTTGGTGAACTTCAGCGCCGAGAAATCCGGCAGGCCGCCGATGTGGTGGATGAAGCGATGCAGGTACAGCTTCATCTCCAGCGCCGAATGCCATTCCTCGAAGGCGAACATGGTGCGCCAGTACAGCCAGAAGTTGCTGTCCAGGAAGTCGCGACCCAGCACCTCGTCGATGCGCTTGTTCTCCATCTCCTGCCGGGTGGCCAGGAACAACGCGATGATGTCCTTCTGCGCCTGTTCGCTCAGGGTGAACAGGCCGTCGGTGTGCGCATCTTCGCCGCGATTGATCGTGGCACGCTGCAGCGAATAGTTCGGGTCGTCCTTGTTCAACCAGTAGAACTCGTCCAGCACACTGGCATCTTCAATCTCCAGCGACGGAATCGAGCGGAACAGATCCCACAGGCACTCGAAGTGGTCTTCCATCTCGCGGCCGCCGCGGATCACGAAGCCCTTCTCCGGCACCTTCAGGCCATCCAGCGCGCCGCCGGGAATCTGCTGCTGCTCGAGAATGGTGATGCGCTCACCGGCCATGCGGCCGTCGCGCACCAGGAACGCGGCACCGGCCAGCGAGGCCAGGCCCGAACCGACAAACCATGCCCGCTTGTCATCGACACCGGCGGGCTTGCGCGGGCGCGCGAAGGCTTCGTAGTTGCCACTGCTGTAGTACATGCGTTGCTCCTTCCTGGAGGGGGTCATCAGGAACCCGCAGTGGAATGACACAGCCATTCCATGCAGGTCATGCCCCTACTCTAGCGCCGAACCGATGTACCGTTTCGTGCACACAGGCTGCGACCGAGTGACGCAGCCACGTCAGAGCTGTCGCCCCAGCAGCATGCCCGGCCAGCCATCCACAGTGAACGGCGCGATGCGCGTGTAGCCGCAGGTCTCATAGAAGCGCACCAGATCACCGTTGCCACCGCCGTAGCAGTCCACACGCAGATGGTCGAGCCCGGCAGCGCGCGCCTGCTCATCGGCAAAGGCCATCAGGCGCCGGCCGATGCCACGCACGCGCGCATCACGCGATGCCACCAGTACCCGTACATACAGTTCCGGGCCGGTGGGCGCAGGCACATAGGGCATCGACTCGCCCAGCGCCAGGAACGCGCGCACGTCACCCTGCTCGTTCTGCGCCACCCATGCACCCGGCAGCGCGCACGCATCGGTCACCTGGGTGATCCGGCGCGGCATCGTGGACCATGGCTCACTGCCCCATTGCTGCAGGTTGCCGATCGACACGAACCATTCGATGACTTCGTCGAAGAGCATCAGCACCGCAGGGGCATCGTCTACGTTGGCGCGGCGGATGTTCAAGATTTCCTTTCCAGCTTCAGTCATGCCTGCACTCCTTGACGTCCCGTAGATCCAGTAGTGCCAGGCCATGCCTGGCAGGTGCCCAGTGTATTGATCCAGCCCCCCGTCCACCGGATTTGACATGCAGGCATTTACCTGCCTATAGTCCACCCAAGGACGGCGCCTGTCCGCCCACGCGAGGAACCTGCAATGGTCGATATCGCACACAGGGTCGGCATCAAGGCCCCTGCAAGCCAGGTGTACCAAGCTCTGGCAACCCCCGAAGGCGTCGCCGCCTGGTGGGCCGAAGACACCCATGGTGACCGCGTGGCCGGCGGGACGGTCAAGGTTCGCTTCACGAACAACGGCCAGGAAATCGGCGCCATGGAAATGAAACTTGAGCAGCTTGTTCCAGGCGAGCTCGTGCTCTGGCAGTTCCTCGCCGGCCCCGCCGAATGGATCGGCACCCACGCGCGCTTCCTGCTGAAGCAGGAGGGCGACTACTGCATCGTGCTGTTCACCCATGAAGGCTGGAAAGAGCGCGTCGAGTTCACCTCCCACTGCAGCACCAAGTGGGCGGTGTTCCTGATGAGCCTGAAGGCGCTGCTGGAAACCGGCAAGGGCCAGCCCAACCCACACGACGTCAGGATCGATAACTGGAATTGAAGACATTCCCATGGCGGTAGACAACGCGCGCAACACAGACAAGGTCTTCAAGGCACTGGCCGACCCCACGCGCAGGACGCTGCTGGATCTGCTCTGCGAAGACAACGGGCAGACGCTCGGCCAGCTGTGCGAGCACCTGGACATGGCCCGGCAATCGGTCACCCAGCACCTGGGCCTGCTGGAAGACGCCAACCTGATCAGCACCGTGCGCCGCGGCCGCGAGAAGCTGCACTTCATCAACCCGGTGCCGCTGCACGAGGTGTACGAACGCTGGGTACGCAAGTTCGAGCAGCAGCGCCTGAGCCTGCTGCATGACCTGAAACGAGAACTGGAAGGAGAATGACGATGTCCGCAGAGTCCACCCGCTTCATCCACGTGATCTACATCGCCTCCACGCCGCAGAAGGTGTTCGAGGCCATCACCCGCCCCGAGATCGCCAGCCGCTACTGGGGCCACGAGAACGTCTCGGACTGGAAGCCCGGCTCGCGCTGGCAGCATGTGCGCGCCAACGAAACGCGCTCGGTCGAGCTGGTCGGCGAAGTGGTGGAAAGCACCCCACCCTCGCGGCTGGTCATCACCTGGGCCGCCGCCTCGCAGGCCGAAAACCCGGATGCCTACAGCCGCGTCACCTTCGACATCGTGCCCTACCAGGACATGGTGCGGCTGACCGTCACCCACGACGAACTGGAACCGGGCAGCGGCATGGATACCGGCATCCGCCAGGGCTGGCCGATCGTGCTGTCGAGCCTGAAGTCGTTGTTGGAGACGGGCAAGGGGTTGGATGTGTTTGCGAAGCCGCAGTAGACGGCTGCGTCGGGACGACGCCGCAGGGCCTTGGCTGCTGCGGCGTCGGCAATGCGGCCGATGCGGGTCCGCTAGCGGGCCGTCCAACCCCCATCCACCGGCAACGCCGTGCCAGTGATCTGCGCCGCAGCGTCCGAAGCCAGGAACACCACCATCTCCCCCAGCTGCTCGGGCGTCACGAACTGCAACGAAGGCTGCTTCTCGGTCAGCAGCGCGCGGGCGGCGGTCTCCTGATCTGTGCCCTCGCGCTCGGCCAACGCGGTGATCTGCTGCTCGACCAGCGCCGTTCGCACCCAGCCCGGGCAGATGGCATTGGCGGTGATGCCGGTGCCCGCATTCTCCAGCGCGGTCACCTTGGTGAAGCCCACCACGCCATGCTTGGCCGCCACATAGGCCGACTTGTTCACCGAGCCCACCAGGCCGTGTACCGACGCGATGTTGATGATGCGACCAGCGCCCTGCTGCTTCATATGGGGCAACGCCGCCGCCGTTGCATGGAACACCGCCGACAGGTTCAGCGCCAGGATCGCGTCCCACTTCTCGACCGGGAATTCCTCGATCGACGCGGTGTGCTGGATGCCCGCATTGTTCACCAGAATGTCGATGCGCCCCATCGTCGCCACGGCGTGGTCGATCAGTCCGCGCACTGCCTCGCCACGGGAAAGGTCCGCGCCATCGTGCGCTACCCGCACGCCGAACTCGGCTTCCAGTTTGGTGCGGATGCGTTCGATTTCCGCCGCATCGCCGAAGCCGTTCAGCACGATATCGGCGCCTTGCCGCGCCAGCGCGGTGGCGATGCCAAGGCCGATACCACTGGTGGAGCCGGTAACCACCGCAACCTTTCCACTGAACATGGGTGAGCTTCCATTGGGCGTAGGTGGCCAGTGTAGCTTCACCGGCGCGCCCCTTTAAGCGACGCTACCTTGGTCAATCAACGGTTAGAACGCGTTAGGTACCCGCCGAGGGAAGTGTCCAGCGTTCATTCAAAACGGACGGTACACCTCAGAGGGGGCACAGTCGTGGCCTCCTAGCGATACTGTCCGACTCCGACATAGAGCAATGCATCCATGCTTTGCCCGGCGGATCGAAATCGAACAGGTCCGAAAATAGCTTCTGCGGCCGTTCTACTCCCCCCACCGCCAACCGGGCGGGGCGCCTTTCATCCAGCAGATAAGGACAAGGACCAACACTACGGCCCACGTGTAGAGCTGAAACGCGATGGGCTCGCGAAATGGAGAGAACAGAAACGGACCTGCCAGCAGCAGGCCGAATGCGACTGCGTACACAAGCCAGCCCTGCCACGCGCACGGCATCCCCCAACCCCATCCGTACTTTTTCCTGGTAAACCAGTACTTCCTGCTGATCATTGCAATCTTCCTCGATGGCCGCCGGTCTCACGTACCTGATCCAAGCATGCTTTGAGCTGTTCGTGAAGACGTCGGTCCAGAATCAAGTCAGTATCCCCTCTGGCTGTGACGAGAACAGAGCTACGGTCCATGCGCAGCACGAAGACGTTGCGACCGCTGTGCATGCGGAACTTGCCAAGCTCAACGCCACCGGTGCTCGTTCCAAGTTGCCGGTGAGGCAGCGTGATCCTTGAAGCACATATGCCGAGAGGAAGCGCGTAGGCGTGAATCAGGGATACGTCCAGCGTCGATCGGCACATCATCAGGAACTACTCCGCAGAGATTGACCGCATGCATTAAACGTAAATCGTCTCGACAATTGCCTCAAATGCGTCTTCGTCACAGGTGATAAGGCCCACGCTTCGCATCGCGCGCAGAAACGAGCGGGCCTCGTTCTATGTTGCGGGCTTTGCGTGTTCATCGCAGATCATACTTGCACTGCCACGCATGAGAATGCTTCAGTATCAGATAGCGCGCAACAAACGCCCATTTCTCATCGATCACATTGGCCGAACAGGAGCTGCGCGCTGTGATGCCATTGCAGTGACACTGTTCATACCGAACTTCAAACACGCTCTAGAAGATGACGCTTGCCCGCTCAACGGTCGCGAGCGGATTGACCTTCCGCACCGCCTCCAGGAACAGCAGGAAGTCGCGGTTGAACAGCGTCAGGTTGTTGGTGAACGTCACACCCTTTCTGCCCGATGCTCTGCTGAAGCACACCTTCCAGACATAGCGCCCGTAGATCCTGTCGGACGTTCGTGTGACTGAGGTGATCTGCGAAAGCGGAACCGCCGTGGGCACCGGCCCACGTCGCAGGTAGAAGGATTCTGTATCAAAGAAATAGTGCTCGCGATCCTCTTTGCCATCCACCATCACCAAGGTCATGGACTTGCCAGAAATCCGGCGAGGGGGATCCAAACGCAGCCCTGATCCCAATGCAGAACGCGCGGTCGCTGACATTCGCCGAAGGGTGAACCAGAGGATCACCAACGGAAGCGCCGCAACGACAATGAAGCCTACAGTCTTCAAAACAGTTTCCAGCGTGCTGGGCACACAGATCTCCCGGATGAACTTTCAGGCGATGCCCAAGTAGATCCACGCCATGCGTGGATGATTCTCCCTCAACGCCTTTTCACTTCCAGTGATCCGGCCCCAGGAACGGCAGGCTCAACACAAACACCGGAACCGCCACAGGAATCAACGCAGCGCCCAGCACCTTGCCGGCCGCCGTCCCAACACCCGGCTTGTCCTCCCGCTCCGGCAGGATCCGCTGCGCCCGCGCACTGATCGGCTGCGCCAGCTTCCCCTTCTCCGCCAACGCAGCAGCGTCCGGCAACTTCACCCGCTCGCCGTCGCCCTCGAACAGCGCGCTGTAGTAGCTGCCGCCCTTCTTTGAAAGATTGCAGGCCCGATCAAACGCCAGCGCATAACGGCTCCGGTCCTGCGGCAGGTAGTAGCGCGCCCGCTCATCCACATACTTCGCCTCGCGCGGGAGCACCTCGATCCGCTCCAGCTTGAACTGCGCGGCCTGTTCCGGCGTCACCTGCTCCGGCCGCAGCAGCAGCGCATAGCTGCCGTGCACCTTGGCCTTGTTGGCCGGGTCGCGCCAATCCTCATGGAAGTACATCTGCGCGCAGGCCACCGCCTCGCGCAGCGGGCTGTCCATCAGCGCGCGGTACTCGCGGAACGGCGCGGCATTGAAGCGCATCGGTTCTTCAAAGCGCGGCAGCAGGTACAGCTGGCCGTCGTCGGCCACGAACGCACCGGTGATCTCGCGGCTTGAGGCGTGCTCCTCCGGGCCACTGGCACAGCCAGACAGCAAGCCAAGGCACAGGGCGGAGAGAATGAAGAAGGACGTTCGCATGTCGTGCTCGAGGGCTTCCCTGGGAAAACGGCCCCGCCCGGAAGGACGAGGCCAGTCCGCCATGGTGCCACGGCACCGCATGTGATGCAGAACCCGCCTTACTTCAACCGCTCCACCAACCGCTGCCCCACCTCCAGCGCCGAAGCCGGGTTCTGCCCGGTAATCAGCTCGCGGTCCACCACCACATGCCCGGTCCACGGCGTGGTGTTGCTGCTGAACTTCGCACCCGCCCGCTGCAACGCGGTCTGCGGGTAGAACTTCATCTCGCCACCGCCCAGCAGCGGCTTGGCCTGCTCTTCTTCCTGGTTGCTGATCACCGTCATCTGGTAGCCGCTGTAGATCCACTTCGGCGTGGCTGGCATCGCACCCAGCTCCAGCTTTGCCGCGAAACCACTCGCATCCGGCAGCGTGGACAGCAGCGCGATCGGCCCGTGGCAGACCAGCGCGGTGGTCTTGTTGCGCTGGTGGAAGTCGGCCAGCAACCGGCCCAGCGCCGGGCTCTTCAGCAGGTCCTGCATCGGCGCGTGCCCACCGGGAATGTAGACCGCATCGAAACGCGCGTAGCCTTGCTGCTCGATGCGCGCCAGGCTGACCACCGGCGAGGCCGTCGGCGAGGTCAGCGCCAGCTTCTCCAGCAGATCCTTGTGCAGCTTCAGCTGCGCGGCATCGTTGCCGAAGTAGGCCGGCGTCACCGAGGACGCATCCACCGTCGGTGCCCGCCCCTGCGGCGTGGCGAAGGTCACCTCGTGGCCGGCGTCCAGCAGCAGCTTGACCGGCTGCATCAGCTCGTTGAGATAGAAGCCGGTGGACAGCACCTTGCCGTCCTTCAGGTCCAGGTGGCTTTCGTCGGACAGCACCACCAGCACGTTGGCGGCCTGCGCGCCGGTCGCGGCCAGGGTCAGGGCCAGCGCTGCGGCCAGCCGGGTCATCAGGTTCATGGGGTAGCTCCTATCAGGGAATGGCGGCCACTTTATTCATCGCCCCAGCGGCGATAAATTGGCCTCATCGCAAAACATCTGTTCCCCGGAGAGCCAAATGAGCCGCAAGTTCGACTACCTGGGCGATGTGGAGGTGTTCCTGACGGTGGTCGAGCACGGCTCGTTCACGGCGGGCGCGGTGGCGCTGTCCACCACGCCGTCGGTATTGAGCCGCGCGGTCACGCGCCTGGAAGCGCGGTTGGGCCGGCAGCTGCTGCAGCGGACCACCCGCCGCGTGGGCCTGACCGATGCCGGGCGGCTCTATCTGGAACAGGTGCGCACCGCCTTCGGCCTGCTGGACGACGCCGAGCGCGACGTGCTGGCCCAGGACGGTGCGCTGGCCGGCCGCGTGCGCCTGAGCGTGCCCACCACCTATGGCCACTACCGGCTGCCGCCCGTGCTGGCGCGCTTTGCGCAGCAGTACCCGCAGGTGCAGGTGGAACTGAACATCACCAACCGAAACGTGGACCTGGTGGCCGAAGGCTTCGACCTGGCCATCCGCTTGGGCCAGCTGCCGAACAGCGGGCTGGTGGGGCGGAAGCTGGAAGATGCGCCGCTGCTGCTGGTGGCTTCGCCGGACTACCTGCAGCGTCGGGGTACGCCGCAGACGCTGGACGACCTGCAGCAGCACCTGTGCCTGCCCTTCGTGATGCCGCGCACCGGGCGACTTGCGCCATGGATCTTCCGCGACGGCGGGCGCGACGTGGACTGGCTGCCGCGTTCGTCCATCGAGACCTCCGACGATGTGCTGGGCGTGGTGTCGCTGGCCGAACAGGGTATCGGCATCTGCCAGAGCTATGCGTTCATCGTGCGCGAACGGTTGCAGTGTGGGCAGCTGGTGGAGGTGCTGCCGCAGTTGCGCGGGCGGTCGAGGCCGTTCTCGGTGATCTATGCGCCGCATCGGCGGCAGTCGGCGGCGGCGCGGGCGATGATTGAGTTGCTGGTGGGGAATGCGGCTGAGGATGGTGTTGGCTGAAGCCGGGGGCTTGTTAACAGTGTCGGGATTGAACCGTTTTTCGGGGTGTGCGGCTGATCGCGCGCCGTTACTTGGCGAGCCGGGCTAAGAACTGTTGCAAAGCAGGCTGTCGCGCTATTCGCTTGTGGCGTGGGCGATTGCGCCATGTTGATTCGCTATCAGCAGAGCAGATGCGCGAATGCGTCTGCTGGCGTCGCGTGCTGCACGAATGGAGCGTGCAACAATAGTTCTTCGCTCTCGGATTCCGCGATTCCTTCGCGAATTTCTATTGGCATTCGAAGCGGGGGCGTAAACACCATGGCGTGCCACCGACAACGGGTGGCCGGGCCTGCAAACCCGAACTGTTAGTTGTTTACGCTTACCCGTCGGCACCGTCCTTAACCGGTGCCGGCGGGTAATCCGTCGGCCTTTATGGCGGGCGGTGCGTGGGGGCCTTCGGGCCCGCCGGGTACTGACAACTATCGTCCGGTTTGCAGCCACGCATCGTCCGCCACCCCGCTACGCGGTGGCGCTGTTAAGCACAGCCAAGGAAACCGACGCCATGAACGAATCCGACACCTTCTCCCCGTACGCAGCTGTTGAGCCCGTCAACGACGACACGCCACTGCCCGACCTGAACTCCCTGCTTGGCATCCTCAAGCGCATGCGCGGCTGCGAGGGGGCTGATGGGCTGCCCTGGCCGGAGAACGACGTGTCACCTGGCAGGCGTGTGAGCTTGGCAAGAACCGAGCGCGCGTTGGTGGGGCTGCTGACAGTGCTGGAGCTGTTGCACGCGGCGGACCGCTGCCGGGTGGCAGCGGAGCCGGAACGGCATCTGGATGAAGGGGTGGTAGATGGGTTGTTTCTGGCTTGCCGCGGATTGGCTGAGTGGGCTTGTCGAGAGGTCCGACCGGAGCGATGAAGCGCGTCTTGACTACTCCCAAAACCAACTGTCCAGAGAAAACTGGCTGCTTAATTAATCCCGGCTATAGTGGCGAATTCGGCGTTAGAAAGATATCCATACCTCTTTCCCTGGTGGCCAATCATATGGACGGCCGCCGGGAGCAGTGCCGCGTGCACTGCCGTCCCCTGCCTATAAAAACGCATCTCGTAGCTAGACTCTCCAACTCTCGTGATCGCAGCCAAGTCCCCAGAAGAGACTATTCCACTATATCTCAGCGGGCCGGTACCAAGGCGGAAGTCGACATTATTCTCAGCTTCGAATGTGACACGACAATCATTATCAATAAGACCCAAGTCTACATAATTCATTCGCACCAAACAGGAATACGTCGCTTTATGCCCCCGTTCATTTCTAATTGTCAGCGCAGGAAAGAAATCGTAACAGTCCTTGCTGAGCCAGAAATACTGCGATCCTTTTCCCTCCACGGAACCGGGGGTAGCCTGCACGCGAACCGTGTCCGCGTGACCCAGAAGCAGAATCATAGTCATTTTATCAGTATCCTCCATAATAACTGAACCACCCTGCTCATCATAAAGTAACTGCCATGCCGGAGCAGTTAAATTATCAAGAGTCGGCCTATACAGAGCCCATTTTTGACTGAGCACTGAATTCACCATGTCGCGCCATGAAAAACTCATTTCCGCCGTTTGCTGCGCCCCCAACAAGACGGAAATCTCAACGTTCTGCGACATTCCAGGTCCGGTGAAATTGCCAGACGTGACTACAAGAGATTGCCCGCGCCCGGAAACAGCCCCATAGCACTTCATATGAAGAAGGCGCTTTCGATTTACAACATGCACTTCGGCCCCGCACTCCAACAGCTCAAGAATTAGCTGTTTACTGGTCAATCTGGCCCGCGAGCTCCCCGCAAAAATCGCAACTAGGCTGCCGCCCCGCTCCTTGTGCTTTTTGAAAGTTTCGAAAAATCGAACACCCCCATTGTAGTTCCCGAAGCCCGACATGACGAAAATAGTGCCATCGCCAGGCGTATGTTCGCGGACCCAAACTCGCTCCAACAGATTGACCAACCCCTTACTACGACCGGTCGAATAAACATTCGGATGCAGAGTAAGTTCCATTTACCGCGCCCTCACAATCACCATCGCCTCTGCAGTCACTGCATTCTCCTTGTGATAGCCATAACGTTGATAGGTCTGCAACTTTAAAATCTCGGAATGCTCCCAGCCAGCTGATCGAGCAAGCTCTGCAAGATGATATGGGGTGTCAATATCAAATCGCGTTCCGCCAAGAACGGTATGATTCCCGCCAACAATTAATGCAAACGGCGCCCCAGCACTCATCAGCGGAAGTAGAGATGCGAACACCCTACGCATGCCGTCAAAGTATCTGTAAAGCAAGAGCGGAACCGCCTGCCTCCTAAAGCCATCAGCATCACTCAGAGATCGTTGAAGCATTAGACAATAATCCGCTTGCTCTTGCGGAAGTTCAGCAGAATTACTATGCAACTGCTCGAAAAGCGCTTGCTTGGACTGCTTTCCTCGAACCTCTCGACTACCAACAAGTCTGGACTCAAGCGGGACAATTTCGGCCGCAGGAATCAAGCCAAGCCATACTAGACTCAGGCGCTGAGTATCAATATAAGGAAGCGCAGTCGCGTAGGGGGGGCTGGTAAGTGCACAATCAAACTTCCCCCCTCCCCCCAATGTAGACGAGCTCAAAGACCTGCTATCCGCCAATACCGCCCTATTGTCTGAGCGAATCGCCCCGACAATACACTGCGTCGCGTCCAGCTTGTCAATGAAAGTGTTAACAGCCTCTTCATAGGCCAACACAAATGCCTTTTCAGGGAGAGGCGACTTTCGTCGCCTAATCCTAAGGTCGACAGGATCTTGCAGAGAATAGTCTCTGAGCAAATTGCTCGCAATGGCCAACAAACAAGAGGCGGCGGTAACGTCCGCACTTTCAATCGAAATGCGAAGAGTTTCAATTTCCTTATAAACACTTGGCGTGAACCAGCCCAGCAAGTATTCGTCGCGCTCACAGTCCGCGCATTCCGACTTAATCTTAAGCCGCGCTCTAACAGCAAGAACTCTGGCAAGTTCTTCGCGCAGGATGTTCGCTGGAGTTCGTAGCGCCTCCAACTTTGCATTGGCGAGGAAAACAGCCAAAGGATTAATATCCGCACCTGTCGCGCTCATCCCCAGATGAGCACACTCCAGAAGAGACGTTCCCGATCCACAAAATGGATCAAAAACCCGAGATTGCTTCGGGATATCAAGAACATTCAAAATTGCCCGAACAATCTGTGGATTAAACTTTCCTTTGTACTCATGAAGGCCATGCGAGGAATATCGAGTTGACTGCCGCTTTTGGTTAGCGCCATTCAATTGCTCGAGCTGTGACTGCATTGTCGGCTCGTATCGCTCACCATCTTGCATCCCCGCAAAATAAACGAGCCTACGCACTGCTTCTGCATCAAGTTGAGTCCGGGTAGCCAGCCCTTTGGGGGTATCAGTAAAACTGGCACCAGGCAAAAGAGCGGCAGCCTCTCGCTTAGCCAACTCAAGCTCATAGGGGAAATACTTGTATGGGTGACGGATCAGTTCGGCCATTCTTTAGCTCTTCTTCAGGACGAGTACTGTCTCTGTCTTAATGTTCGCGTGCGCGAGATTGAATGATTTTCGATTAGACGAGATTGTCCGCTCAATATTAGCAACAGGATCGAAACCCAGCCTTTCAGCAGCACTCTGAATGATGCTGGCATTGTCGACAATTTTCCCCCGTATTTTTGATCGGCCGATGACAAAGCATGCATACCCGCCGGTCACTAGCACGCGATCAATAAGACTTAGCGTGCCCCGCATTTGCTCGACAAAATTGTCTTCCGTGTGAGGATTACGCTTGAAGAAGTGCGCTCTTGCACCAATTTCCTGCTCCTTCACAGAGAGAGGATCAAAGCCCAGCCACCACATTCTATACTTGTGATAAAGCCAGTATTCATAGGCATTGGGGTAGGGGGGAGACGTAATAACCAACCCTACTGCCCCCCCTAACTGCTCGGGAGCTACCGTCAAGGTATTCCCCTCAACAACTTTTGCAGGCCCAATCTCCCAATCCCTTTCACTCAATGCTCTATCAAGCTTCTGAGCAGCGGAAACAAAGCCAGTGAATACGGCCTCACGAGTGGTTCCCTTTTCCACTGCTGCGTAGCGCGTGTCACTATCTTGATTCGAAACACGAACCAGAATAGAAGAAAGAGCAAGGCGAAGAGCATCGTGGCATGAAGGATCGGCCACGGAAGAAATCTCCCAAAGTAGGGCAGAGATTGCCCCCTGAATCTCTGGCTTGAACCAGTGATCTACATTCGGTATTTCCCACTTCTGTGCGCTTTGAATCTGACTTGCCTTAGCGCTTACCTCACGCGCAATTTCGAGTAAGTCCGCTGGGCGAGAGCTCGTCTTTACGCGCGAGATCAGACAAGCAATTGGATTGAGGTCAACACCAACAGCTGGCAGCCCCATTCGCTGGGCCTCCATTAGCGTGGTGCCGCTCCCGGCAAACGGATCAAACACAGAGGTTCCTGAAGGACAGGGCAGCGCGCGCATCAATGCGCGCGGAATCTCTCCAATGAACTTGGCAGGATATGGATGAATGGCTTCAATAGGATGGGCACGCACACGGCTAGAGAAACTCCAATCGATTGCCTCAAGCCCCGCCCCTTCCAATGCAGAAGACTCATTAACACTACCGCGATCAAATTCACCCATATACTCTTCCAAAATCATGGTAGCCCTCTACGATGACTGCATCGAGGGTCTTTTTTTTCAGCACATTCTTCGGCAACATCTCGGATTACCCAAACCACCGACACTTTCATTCTGTTGACAGCCTTTTGACGAACTAGGCAATTTCCCACGGGGTACTCGCGCGGCCGCCTGTATCGCTTTAGCCAGACCAGTCGGCTCTCGGACGCTGATAGCGTTCACTTCACAAGATCCAGTAGTGAACCACTTTGCATCATAGTGCAGTGACCCCGACGCTGCCATGCGCACCCAACTCGGCGCGTCGCCACACACAGGACAAGGGCGCCTCTCGGCGCCCCTGATTCTCTCAACTCACTCCCACTCAATAGTAGCCGGAGGCTTCCCCGAGATGTCATAGACAACCCTCGACACCCCCCGCAACTCATTGATGATCCGGTTGCTCACCGTACCCAGGAACTCATACGGCAGATGCGCCCAGTGCGCCGTCATGAAGTCGATGGTCTCAACGGCCCGCAGTGCAATCACCCACTCATAAGCGCGCGCATCTCCCACCACGCCCACCGACTTCACCGGCAGGAACACGGCAAACGCCTGGCTGGTCTTGTCGTACAGATCCGCCTTGCGCAGCTCATCAATGAAGATGGCATCGGCCTTGGCCAGCAGTTCGGCGTATTCGCGCTTCACTTCGCCCAGGATACGCACGCCCAGGCCCGGGCCCGGGAACGGATGGCGGTAGACCATGGTGCGCGGCAGGCCCAGCTCAACGCCCAGGCGGCGCACTTCGTCCTTGAACAGCTCGCGCAGCGGCTCCACCAGGCCCAGCTTCATGTGCTCCGGCAGGCCGCCCACGTTGTGGTGGCTCTTGATCACATGCGCCTTGCCGGTCTTGCTGCCGGCCGACTCGATCACGTCCGGGTAGATGGTGCCCTGCGCCAGCCACTTGGCGTTCTTCAGCTTGTTCGACTCTTCGTCGAAGATCTCAACGAACAGGTTGCCGATGATCTTGCGCTTGGCTTCCGGGTCGCTCACGCCTTCCAGCGCGGCGAAGTAACGGTCGGCGGCATTCACGCGAACCACCTTCACGCCCATGTGCTCGGCGAACATCGCCATCACCTGGTCGCCTTCCTGCCAGCGCAGCAGGCCGGTATCCACGAACACGCAGGTCAGCTTCTCGCCGATGGCCTTGTGCAGCAGCGCCGCCACCACGGACGAATCGACGCCGCCGGACAGGCCCAGGATCACTTCGTCATCGCCCACCTGTTCGCGCACACGGGCGATCTGGTCGTCGATGATATTGGCGGCGGTCCACAGGGTCTGGCAGCCGCACACGTCCACCACGAAGCGGCGCAGCAGCGCCTGGCCCTGCAGGGTGTGGGTCACTTCCGGGTGGAACTGCACGCCGTACCAGCGCTTTTCTTCGTTGGCCATCGCGGCCACCGGAATGCGGTCGGTGGTGGCGGTGATGGTGAAGCCCGGCGGCGCAACGGAGACGTGGTCGCCGTGGCTCATCCAGACATTCAGCTTCGGCTCGCCGCCGTGGTCGCTCAGGCCCTTGAACAGTGCATCCGGGTTGATCACGTTCACTTCGGCGTGGCCGAACTCGCGCTGGTCAGCGGCTTCGGTGGCACCGCCCAGCTGTGCGGCCAGGGTCTGCATGCCGTAGCAGATGCCGAAGATCGGCAGGCCGCTGTCGAACACTTCCTGCGGCGCGGCCGGGGCACCTGGCAGCGTGGTCGATTCCGGGCCACCGGACAGGATGATGCCCTTGGCGCCAAACGCCGCGATCTCGGCCGGGTTGTGGTCCCACGCCCAGATTTCGCAGTAGACGCCCAGCTCGCGGATGCGGCGGGCGATCAGCTGCGTGTACTGCGCGCCGAAATCGAGGATGAGGATCTTGTCGTTATGGATGTTGGTCATGGTGCCGTTCCAGTGGTGTTTTTCGCAGTGCCCGGTGCTTCAAGGCTCTGCGTCAGCGTGGCGATGAACGCCTCGCGTTGTTGAATATGTGAGGGGTCTTCCTCATCCCAGCGCAGCATCAGCAGGCCGTGCGGTGCGTTGGGGTTGGCGCGGTCGGCGCGCGGCAGCTCGGCGATTTCCTGCACCTCGGTGCCGGGCACGATGCGCCGTTGCAGCGCCGCCATCGAGACGCCAGAATCCGCAGCGCCCCAGGACGCCCAGCGCACGCTCATCCGTGCGGGCTCCAGCGCGCCCAGTACCGGCGTCAGCACCGGATCATCCGGCCCGTGCAGCAGCTCGGTAATGCATTGCAGCGTGACCTGCAGCGGGCGCTCGCCGGTGCCTTTCAGCAGCCAGCGCTGCTCGCCAGCGGCCTGCACCTGCCAGCCCTTCGGCAGCGAGAACGCGTTCTGGCACGCCTGTACGTCCTGCAATTGCGAAACCGCCGCGCCCGGAGACCCGGAGCGCGGCGGCGGTTCGGACAACGAACAGCCTGCCATCAGCAGGCTGCCCGTAATCGCAAGAGCAGTTCGCAAGCGCATCAGGCGCGGTAGTTCGGCGGCTCTTTGGTGATGGTCACGTCGTGGACGTGGCTCTCACGCTGGCCGGCGCCGCTGATCTTCACGAACTTGGGCTTGCTGCGCATGTCTTCGATGGTGGCGCAGCCCACGTAACCCATGGTGGCGCGCAGGCCGCCCATCAGCTGGTGGATGATGCCGCCCACCGGGCCGCGGTACGGCACGCGGCCTTCGATGCCTTCCGGCACCAGCTTGTCGGCGGTGGCGGCGTCCTGGAAGTAGCGGTCCTTCGACCCCTTCTCCATGGCAGCCAGCGAACCCATGCCGCGGTAGCTCTTGTACGAACGGCCCTGGTACAGCTCGGTCTCGCCCGGCGATTCCTCGGTACCGGCCAGCAGGCCGCCGACCATGATGGTCGAGGCACCGGCGGCCAGCGCCTTGCCGATGTCGCCCGAGTAGCGGATGCCACCGTCGGCGATCAGCGGGATGCGGTCCTGCAGGGCCTCGGCCACCAGATCAATAGCGGTGACCTGCGGCACGCCGACGCCGGCGACGACGCGGGTGGTGCAGATCGAGCCCGGGCCGATGCCGACCTTCACCGCGTCCGCGCCGCTGTCCAGCAGCGCCAGTGCGGCTTCGCCGGTGCAGATGTTGCCACCGATGACCTGCACGTTCGGGAAGTTCTTCTTGACCCAGCTGACGCGGTCCAGCACGCCCTGCGAGTGGCCGTGCGCGGTATCGACCACGATCACGTCCACGCCGGCGGCGACCAGCGCTTCCACGCGGCGGTCGGTATCGCCACCCACGCCGACGGCAGCGCCGACCAGCAGGCGGGTCGACAGATCCTTGGCAGCGTTCGGGAAGTCGGTGTTCTTCTGGATGTCCTTGACGGTGATCAGGCCACGCAGTTCGAACGAATCATTGACCACCAGCACCTTTTCGATGCGGTTGCGGTGCAGCAGCTGCAGCACTTCGTCAGACGCGGCGCCTTCCTTGACCGTGATCAGGCGATCCTTCTTGGTCATGATGTGGCGGACCGGATCGTCCAGCTCGGTCTCGAAGCGCATGTCACGGTGGGTCACGATGCCGGCCAGCAGGCCGTCGCTGCCCACCACCGGCACGCCGGAGATGTTGTGCGCCTGGGTCAGGGCCAGTACGTCGCGGATGGTGGTTTCCGGGCCGACGGTGATCGGGTCGCGGATGACACCGGCCTCGAACTTCTTGACCTTGGCCACTTCCGCGGCCTGCTGTTCCAGGCTGAGATTCTTGTGGATGATGCCCATGCCGCCGAGCTGGGCCATGGCGATGGCCAGGCGGGCTTCGGTGACGGTATCCATGGCTGCGGACAGGATCGGAAGCTTCAGCTTCAGGTCTCGGGTCAACCGCGTTTCGAGGTTGACGTCCTTGGGCAGGATGGTCGAATGGGCGGGGACGAGCGAGACGTCGTCGTAAGTGAGTGCTTCAGCCTGGATGCGCAGCATCGGCATACCCGAGATGTGGGGAAGCGCGACATTTTACCCCTTTTTCGCGCCCTGTGGCAGGGGGTAGATGCGACGCAGTGTCGCGCGGGCGGTGGTTGGTTCAGGGGGGCCATCCGGGCCAGCGGCATACCGCCTTTGGTAGGTGCCAACCTTGGTTGGCACGGCCCATCCGGCACCTGGACCCCAGATGGGCCGATGACCCCGATGGATGTGCCGACCAACGGTCGGCACCCACCCCAAGAGGATCACTCGGGCCAGTCCTGAAACTGCCTTTGGTAGGTGCCAACCTTGGTTGGCACGATCCATCCGGCACCGGTGCCCCAGATGGGCCGATGGCCCCGATGGATGTGCCAACCAAGGTTGGCACCTACCAGGAGCGGGTCATCGCCCGCCGGCATTGTGCCGACCAACGGTCGGCACCCACCCCAAAAGGTCAGCTCAGCGCTTCCGCGGCTTCCAGGGTGTTCTGCATCAGCGTGGCCACGGTCATCGGGCCCACGCCACCCGGCACCGGGGTGATCCAGCTGGCCCGCTGGGCAGCCGCCTCAAACCCGACATCACCCACCAACCGGCCGTCATCCAACCGGTTGATGCCGACATCAATCACCACCGCGCCCGGCTTCACCCACTCGCCCGGCACGATGCCCGGGCGGCCCACGGCCACCACCAGGATGTCGGCGTTGCGCACGGCCTGTTCCAGTACGTCCTTGGGGGTGAACTTGTGGCAGCTGGTCACGGTGCAGCCGGCAATCAGCAGCTCCAGGCCCATCGGGCGGCCGACGTGGTTGCTGACGCCCACGATGGTGGCGTTGCGGCCGCGCACCGGCTGGTCGGTGTGGCCCAGCAGCGTGGTGATGCCACGCGGGGTGCACGGGCGCAGGCCGAACTCGCGCAGGGCCAGGTGGCCCACGTTTTCCGGGTGGAAGCCGTCCACGTCCTTGCGCGGGTCGATGCGCTGGATCAGGCGGCGCGCGTCCGGGATGCCCGGCAGCGGCAGCTGGATCAGGATGCCGTTGATCTTCGGATCGGCATTGAGCTGGTCGATCAGGTCGAGCAGCTCGGCTTCGGTGGTGCCGGCCGGCAGATCGTAGTCATGTGCTTCGATGCCGACCTTCTCGGCGGCACGGCGCTTGTTGCGCACGTACACGGTCGAGGCCGGGTCGCCACCGACCAGCACCACGGCCAGGCCCGGGCGGCTGCCACCGGCGGCCACGCGCGCGTCGACGCGCACCTTCAGGCTGTCAAGCAGGTCCTCGGCGATGCGGCGGCCATCAAGGATGCGGGCAGGAAGCTGGGAGGCGGAATCGGTCATCGGGAGCGGGCGTGGGGCGGCGGGGACGCTATTGTCCCCGATTCAGGCCCCCTCGCCCACCGCCGGCGTCGGCAATGCCGGCCGCTGGCCGACAACGGCACATTGCCACCGACCGGCAACACAGGCCGCTGGCTGACAACGGCAAATGGCCGACCACCGGTAGTGCCGGCCGCTGGCCGGCAACCTCATGACGTCGGAACGTTTCCGTATTTGCCGGCCAGCGGCCGGCACTACCGGGGCTACTCTTCCTCTTCCGGCACATCCTGCGGGTTCAGCGTCTTGCTCTCCCGCTTCGGTGCGGTGAACGGCGTCGGCGTCGGCACGCCCTGCGGGCTGTTGCCGTAGATCATCCGCGCGCCGGCATTCAAACCACCGCCGGCAATCTCCAGCTCGAAACGCTCGGCATCGCGGCGGCGGATCTGTTCGGCAATCTCCACCGCATCATCCTCATCCGCCCCCAGCTCCACCAGCGCAGCCTGGCCGAACAGCACCGCCGATTCAAAGGTCTCGCGGATCTGGAAATCGACACCGGCATGGATCAACCGCAGCGAATGCTCGCGGTCAAACGAGCGCACCATCAGCTTGGCCTGCGGGAACTCGTGCGCCACCAATTCCACAATGCGGTCGGCGGCCTCGGCCTTGTCCACGCACACTGCAATCGCACGCGCGGTCGCTGCACCGGAGGCATGCAATACATCCAGACGCGTGCCATCGCCGTAGTAGATCTTGAAACCGAATCGCGCCGCGCTCTGGATCATCTCCACATCGTTGTCGATGATGGTCACGTCCACGTCGCGCGCCAGCAGCGACTGGCTGGCGACCTGGCCGAAGCGGCCGAAGCCGATCAGCAGCACGCTGCCGGACAGGCCGTCGGCCTCGTCCACGCCGTCCATGTTCACCGTCGGCTTCGGTGCGATGCGCTTGTAGACCAGTACCACCAGCGGGGTCAGCGCCATCGACAGCACCACCACGGCGGTGAAGTTGGCATTGATCTCCAGGTCGATCACGCCGGCCGAGGCGGCAGCAGAGAACAACACGAAGGCGAACTCGCCGCCCTGCGCCATCAGCACGCCACGGTCCAGCGCCTGCGCGTGGTCGCTGCCCATGATGCGCGCCACCACGTAGATGCACACTGCCTTGGCCGCCATCAGCGCCAACACCAGGCCGAGGATCAGCTGCCAGTGCGCGGCCACCACGCTCAGGTCCAGCGCCATGCCGACGCTGAGGAAGAACAGGCCGAGCAGGATCCCGCGGAACGGCTCGATGTCCGCTTCAATCTGGTGCCGGAAGGTCGACTCGCTCAGCAGCACACCGGCGAGGAACGCGCCCATCGCCATCGACAGGCCGGACAGCTGCATCAGCAGCGCCGCACCCAGCACCACCAGCAACGCGGCGGCGGTCATCACTTCGCGCGCCTTCGATTCGGCCAGCACGCGGAACAGCGGGTTGAGCAGGAAGCGGCCGACCAGCACCAGGCCGACGATGGCACCAACACCGATCGCCACCGACAACCAACGCGAACCCTCACCGTCGGCACTGCCGGCGCTCGGACCCATCCAGGCCACCAGCGCCAGCAACGGCACGATCAGCAGATCTTCGAACAGCAGGATGGAGACGATCTTCTGCCCCGACGGCAGCGCGATGTCGCCACGCTCGGCCAGCAGCTGCATCACCACCGCGGTGGAGGTGAGCACGAAACCGGTGGCGCCGATGAAGGCCACCTGCCATGGCAGGCCGAACAGCTTGGCGATGCTGGTCAGCACCACCGCGCAGGTGACGATCTGCAGCGTGCCCAGCCCGAAGATTTCCTTGCGCAGGCTCCACAGGTGCGAGGGCCGCATCTCCAGGCCGATCACGAACAGGAACATCACCACGCCGAGCTCGGCGGTATGCAGGATGGCCTGCGGGTCGGAGAACCAGCCCAGCCCGAACGGTCCGATCGCCAGGCCGGCAGCGAAGTAGCCCAGCACCGAGCCCAGGCCGGCCCGGCGGAACAAAGGCACCATCACCACCGCCGCGCCCAACAGGGCCACGACCTTGACCAGCTCGCTGGTCGCTGCTTCTACCGCCATGCGGTGTTTTCCCCAAGATCCAGAATCGGCTTCAACAATAGAGCAATGCCGATGACGGCAATAGCACGCATGTTGCGCCGGATTGTCTTGGAGGTGGAACGATGCAGGGAGCGACCCCCAGCATCATCCCGAAACCATGCATGCGCGTCGATGGGTGCCAACCATGCATGCGCATCGGCGGGCGCCAACCATGCACCCGCTTCGGTAGGTGCCAACCTTGGTTGGCACA